>JAYTRP010000127.1:0-6570 GCA_043746145.1 Hyphomicrobiales bacterium
ATCGGGCCGGCCCGCGCTTACGCCCCGCTGACAACCTCAATCGCGCCAAGGCAGACGACGAGCGACAAGCCGCACCCTGTCGAGGCTGACAAGCCCGACCTCAGTGCCCTGGACTCGCCTGCAAATGACCGATTATCCGCCAATCTCGTTTCCGCCGCCAACGATCCGGCCCTCGCCGCGCCGGCGCGATTGGGACTGATCGCCTATTCGCTGGATCGGGTGGAACGCGGACAAATCGCCACCCTCGGCGAGGTAGAGCGCGCGGCGCGCGAAGCGACTACTCGACTTGGCGCCGTGATCGCCCGGGTCGGGCTGGATGCTTCCGATCTCAAGCCGCCGGAAGCCAAGGGCGGCATGGGCGGTCCGTTCATCCCGGTCGAAATTGGCGGCGATGCCTCGACGTTTGATAAGGCGGCTTTGGACGCGAGCAAGGACCTGCAAACCGCAGCCCGGCTCCGGCGTGTCTTGCCCTATTTACCGCTGCGTATGCCCCTGCTTGGCGAGGCGAGCGTCTCGTCACCGTTTGGCTATCGACCCGATCCGTTCCTCGGCCGACCCGCTTTGCACCCTGGCATCGACCTCGTGCAGGCCTATGGCGCAAATATCCTCGCCACTGCGGCGGGCCGCGTCAGTCACGCCGGCCCGATGGGGGGATACGGCAACGCGGTGGAAATCGACCACGGCAACAACCTCGCCACCCGCTACGGCCATATGTCGGAATTGCTGGTAGAGGAAGGACAGCTCGTCAAAGCGGGCGATATCATCGGCCGCATTGGTTCGACCGGCCGCTCAACCGGCCCGCATCTGCACTACGAGGTCCGGATCGAGGGCGAACCGGTGGACCCGTCGCGATTTTTGAAGGCGAGCCAGGACATGGCGGGGCTGTAATAGCGCTTGCCTGCGAGATCGCCGTGCTCGGCAATTAAGAACTTCGCCGCCTCTCCTTTTGCACAAATCGGCCCAGCGCCTCGCGAGCGTCAGCCTCTGCTATAGAGCCCTGCGTGGAACAACTCATCGGACGCACCATCGCCCTGCTCGGCGTCGCCATGATCGTCGCGATTATCGCGCGACGGCTGCGGCTGCCCTACACGGTCGGACTGGTTCTGACGGGACTTGGCCTAGCGCTGGCGCGATTCGACTTAGGCCTGCCGTTCACTCACGACGTCATCTTCGATCTGATCTTGCCGCCGCTCCTGTTCGAGGCGGCGCTTAATCTCTCCTGGGTCGAGTTGCGGCGGGACTCAGCGCCGCTGTTGCTTATCGCGACCCTCGGCACGGCGCTTTGCGCGGCCGTCGTGTCGGCGGGACTCGTGCTGACGCTCGGCTGGTCTTGGCCCCCGGCGCTCGCTTTCGGCGCGCTGATCTCCGCGACTGATCCGATTGCCGTAATCGCGTTGCTACGCGAAACCGGGGTCAAAGGCCGACTTGCACTCATCATCGAAAGCGAGAGCCTGCTCAACGACGGCGTCGCCGCGGTGCTGTTCGCGCTGGTATTAAGCCTGCTCGCCAACGGCGGCGCTCCGCCCGACGCAGCCCATATCGGCCTGCAATTGCTGCAAAGCGCGGGCGGTGGGATTGCGATAGGAGCGTTGACTGGCGCGCTGTGCGTGGCGGTGGCCGGGGGCACCGACGACCATTTGATCGAAACCGCAATTACCGCGATCGCCGCCTATGGCTCCTTCCTCGTCGCGGAGCATTTTGGCGCCTCGGGAGTGCTGGCGACTGTGACGGCGGGCTTGCTTATGGGAAACCTCGGCGTGCTCGCGAATCCAAGCGACCCGTTGGCGTTAAGTAAAACCGGGCGCGTTTTTGTACTTGAATTTTGGGAATTCGCGGCGTTCCTCGCCAACTCCTTCGTGTTCTTGATGATCGGGCTAGCGCTTGCGGGCGTGCGCGTGCATGCGCTGGGCGCGCTCTGCGTAGTGATCGCGTTGGCGTTGCTGGGACGCGCGGTCGCTGTTTACCCGCTATCGCTTATCTTTCTCCGCTCACGCTGGAAGATTCCGATTGCGCAGCAGCATTTCCTTTGGTGGGCCGGACTGCGCGGCGCACTTGCCCTCGCGCTCGCCCTCTCGTTGCCGGCGGATACGCCGCATCGCGACCAGATCCTAGTCGCGGCGTTCGGCGTCGTCGCTTTCTCCGTGCTCGTGCAAGGTCTCACGGCGGGCGCTGTCCTGCGATGGCTGGGGCTCGCGCCCAAGCCGTAAGATTGCGAGTTAAAGGTCCGCGAAACCTTTGCCCTCCGCCACCAGCTTTTCGAGCAATGCTGCGGGCTTGAACGCGTCGCCGATTGTCGCCTCGTAACGCTTCAGCGCGGCAAGAACCTTGCCGAGGCCGATCGAGTCGGCCCAGAACATCGGACCGCCGCGATAAACCGGCCAGCCGTAACCGTTGATCCAGACGATATCGATGTCGGACGCGCGCTGCGCCTTGCCCTCCTCCAGAATTTTCGCGCCTTCGTTGATCATGGGATAGAGGCAGCGCTCGAGGATCTCGTCGTCGGGAATCACGCGGCGATTGATCCCCTGCTTGGCGGCGAAGTCGAGGATGATCTGCTCCACCAGCGGCGAGGGCTTCGCGTTGCGGTTCTCGTCGTAATCGTAGAAGCCCGCGCTGGTCTTCTGTCCGCGCCGATCCTGCTCGCACAGCATTTCGCGGATCGTCGCGGACGAAGATTTCTCCTTCGACCAACCAATATCCAGGCCCGCCAGATCGCTCATCGCGAACGGCCCCATCGGCATGCCGAAATCATACAGCACACGGTCGACATCCCACGGCATCGCGCCTTCCAGGATTAGGGCCTGCGCCTCGTGCTGGCGCTGAGAAAGCATGCGGTTGCCGACGAAACCGTGGCAAACGCCGACGAGCACGCCGATTTTGCCGATCTTCTTGGCAAGCTGCATCGCCGTCGCGATCACCGGTTTGGCTGTCTTCTCGCCGCGCACGACTTCGAGCAACCGCATCACATTGGCGGGCGAAAAGAAATGCATGCCAAGCACGGATTCGGGGCGCTTGGTCACCGACGCGATTTCGTTCACATCGAGATAGGAGGTGTTGGACGCCAGGATCGCGCCCGGCTTGGCGATCGCGTCTAATCTGGCGAAGATGTCCTTCTTGATCGCCATGTCCTCAAACACCGCTTCAATGATAAGATCGCAATCCGCGAGCGACGAAAGATCGAGCGCGCCGTTGAGCAGCCCCATGCGAGCCTCCACGTCCGCCGCGGTCATCCGGCCTTTTTTCGCGGTATTGTCGTAGTTCTTGCGGATGACGCCGAGACCACGGTCGAGCGGCGCCTGCGCGGTCTCGACGATCGTGACGGCGATCCCCGCGTTGAGGAAATTCATCGAAATGCCGCCGCCCATCGTGCCGGCGCCAATGATACCGACCTTCTTGATTGGCAGCGTCGGCGTTGTGTCAGGCACGTCGGCGATTTTCCAGACCTGCCGTTCGGCGAAGAAAACGTGGCGCTGCGCCTTCGACTGCTCCGAGCCGAGCAGCTCCATGAATGCCGTGCGTTCGCGCGTGAGCCCCTGCTCGATCGGTTTTTCCACCGCATCGCGCACCGCATCGATCGCGCGCGTCCAGGCCTCGAAACCGCGGAATTTTCGCGCATTGGCTTTGTGAATGGCCTCGAAGATTTCCGGCTTGCCGCGCGCGGCGGCGATCTTGTCGTCGCGGTCGCGCACTTTTGCCAGCGGACGCTTTTCCGCAATCGCCTTCTCGGCGAAACGGATCGCCCCCTCGCGCAGCTTTCCCTCCTCGACCAATTCGTCGACCACGCCCCATGCAAGCGCCTGCTTAGCGCCGAACGGCGTTCCCGACAGGATTGCCTCGAGCGCCGCCTCCGGCCCGATTAGGCGCGGCAAACGCTGCGTTCCGCCCGCGCCGGGGATGAGCCCCAGCTTGATCTCGGGCAAGCCGAGCTTGGCGGAGGGAACCGCGACACGGTAGTGGCAAACCAGCGCGACCTCGAACCCGCCGCCGAGCGCCGTGCCATGAATCGCTGCGATCACTGGCTTAGTGCAATTCTCGATCGTGGATTGCGCGTCCGGCAAGCTGACGCCGGTGAGAGCCTTGCCGAACTCGGAAATGTCAGCCCCGGCGATAAAGGTTCGCCCCTCGCAGATAAGCACGATCGCCTTGACCTCGGGGTCTCCCTCCGCCTGCCGAACCCCGTCGCGCAAAGCCTCGCGCACTTTCGCCGACAAGGCATTGACCGGCGGCGAGTTGATGGTGAGCACTGCGACGGCGCCCTCGCGGGTCAGGTCAGCGACGGAATTTACGGCGGGCATGGGGCTCCTCCCGGAAGCGATGACGTTGCAAGCGTGGTACCGCGTCGCGCGAAGGTTCGCCAGAGGGCGGCGCGGGAGCGGCGGATGGAGCGTTCGGGACTGGCCCTTTCGCCGCGGCCGGGACAAGCCCGGCTTTGACGCAGAGGGCGGTTCGAAGTGACAAAATGACAGGTTTGTGGACCGCACCTCTTCTCGTTGGCGATCTCAATCCCGGTAAGACGGATCGACCCTGTCCAGCCTCGACTTTAAATAGTCGAAATGCTCGAAAGCCATGCCGTTATAGTCGCGCCAACTCTCGGCGGTCTTGGCGGCGATCTCGTCCGAGAGCACGTTGAGCGGTCGCCCCGTGGAATAGGCTAGGATCAGGGTCTTGGCGGCCCGCTCGAAAAAATAGAGACCCTCGAAAGCTTCGGCGACTGTGGCGCCGGTCGTCGTCACCCCATGATTGCCCATCAGCAGCGTCGTGTTGTCGCCGAGCGCACGCGCGATCCGCTGGCCCTCCTCCGCCTGATCGGCGATGCCGCCGAAGTCTGCGTCGATCGCCAGCGAGCCAAAGAACCGCGCGGTGTTGTTGTCGATGGGCGGCATCGACGGGTCCTTCAACACGGCCAGCGCGGTGCTGTAGGGGGGATGACAATGCAGCAGCGCGCGAACCCCGGGCCGCTCGCGATGGATGGTTCCGTGGATCGTCCAGGCCGAGGCGTCGGGGGCGCCGGGACAGTTCATCACCTCGGAATCGTCTGCGTCGAGCAACAACAGGTCACTCGCCCGGATTGCGCCGAAATGACGCCACTTCGGATTCATCAGAAAGCGCTTGCCATCAGCCGACACGGCGGCGCTGAAATGATTGCCAACCGACTCGTGCCAATCAAACTGGACCGCAAGTCGGAACGCGGCGGCGAGGTCGACCCGCAGCCGCCAGAGATCGTCGCCGGACATGTCATTAACTGTCATAGCTTCCGCCCCTGCGCCATCAGCGCGCGATACGTGCTGCGCATTTCGCCCCGGTCGGCGTAGCAGCCGCGCAGGCGCCGATCGCCGCTCGTGGCGGAATAGGCCGCGCGGCCGTGAACGATGCGATGGTTGTCAAACACGAGACATTCGCCCGCGTTCATCCGGAACCGCATCTGATATTTTTCGGACTGCAGCATCCGGCCAAAGCGGCAGAACGCAGGATAATAACTGTCCATCAAGTACTGCGGCAGATCGAACACGTCCGCCAAATGCTGGCTCATCGTCAGCCCCGAGACTTCGCCATGTTGGTCCAGCTCGATCACCCGCTGGCGCGCGCGAACGTCGAAGTCGTCGTGCTCGCAACAAAACGGGATGTCGGTCTCGACCAGCAGCTTGAAGTCGTCTGGAAATTCGCGCCGAAAATCATTGGCGACGGCGACTCCATCGGCGAACAGGCTCTGCCCGCCCTCGACAGTGTTGGCGCGGCAATGAAGGAACTGTACGCCGGGCGCAAAATCCTCGGCGGGCGTGTCGGTGTGCAATTCGAGCGCCTTCGCGGTATAGGCGAGATTGGTTGGATTGATATGCGTCCTGACGTCGAAATACTCGCCAAAGAAGGTCGGGCGCACCTGACCAATCAAGCGCACCAACTGCGTCAGGCCCTCGTCGCTATCGGGCATTTCGGTGACGATGGCGAGGCCTTCCACCAGCAGCGCCTCAATCCAGCCCGCGACCGCCTTCTTGTCGGCGATTAGGCGAGGTTGCGAGAACCTGGGAACAGCGGAGTAATGATCGCTGCGCCAAGCGCGGCGTGGCAGGTCGGCCGGATCGGGGCGTCGTTTGCCCTCGCAGTATCGCGCAAGCCAGCGCAAATCGTAACTCGACTTATGGCCGCCCTGTCGCCAGACGATCTCCAGGGCGTCGCCGACAATGGCCGCGACTTCCGGCTGCGGTTCGCTATCGAGAGAAAAAATGTCGAACACACGCTCGCGGGTCTGGCAATCGAACGACGTTGGGCAATTGTCGCGCAGCCAATGATAGTTGAAATAGGCAGGGCCGCCGGGAAGCGCGACCTCCAGGCCGTGCTCTTTCAACAAGACAGAAGCCAAAATCGTCGGTCCATCCATGGCTTCCTGTCTTTCCTATAAAACGTGACGGAGGTTCGTCGCTCCGCGAACCGCTCATGCTTGATGTTAGACTTATCCGTGGCCAGTATGAAGTGTGGACAACAATTTTCCGATATCCAAGCGCCGTTCGCGAGTTCCAGCGAACTTTTACACATGAAGCCGAGCTTATGACTCTCGAACAGCTTCGCATTTTT
>JAYTRP010000128.1:0-6551 GCA_043746145.1 Hyphomicrobiales bacterium
CGCTGCCTGATATCCCCATCGACGGGTCCGCGCATTTTCTGCGCGACTTCAAGCCGCCATCGGGCGTTGGCGCGACCGATCCCGCCCTGTTTGTCGCTCGCAGGCGCGGCGATGGCGGCGTGCTGCTGCTGGGGCGCAATCTCGGGGAAATCGTCGAACTGCAACAGACGGTGCTGCGCGCACTCGTCGCCGCACTGCTGCCCACGATCCTGGCTGGCCTCGGCATCGGCGCTTTTTTCGCGCGTCGCGCTTCCGTTCGGCTGCAAACTCTACGAACGGCGATGCGACGCGTCATGAACGGCGATTTCGCAACACGGCTACCTTCCGCTCGGTCCGGCGACGACATCGACCGCGTAGCGGGAGACGTCAACGTCATGCTCGATGAGATCGAGCGATTGCTCGATCAATTGCGCGGCGTCGGCGACAGCATCGCGCATGATCTGCGCACGCCGCTCAGCGCGGCGCGAGCCAAGCTCGACCGCGTGCTGGGGGATGCCGCACTCGAAGAGCGATCGCGAGCGCCGCTTGAAGCGGCGCGCACGCAACTCGATCGCGCGGCGGTGACCATCGGCGCGATCCTGCGGATTTCCGCAGTCGAAAACGGTCCGCGAGACAAGCGCTTTCGCGACTTCGATCTGGCTGCCCTCTGTGTCGAGGCGCAGGATTTCTTCGAGCCGGCGGCGCAGGTGAAGCGCCTGTCCCTGCACGTCGACGCGCAGGGACCAGTCATCGTGCGCGGCGACGAGGATCTGATGCGCGAGGCGCTCTTCAATCTAATCGACAACGCCGTGAAATTCACCCCTCCAGGGGGAGAGGTCCGGGTCGAGACGACCACCGAGCACGGCCATCCCATCGCCCGGGTTCGCGACACTGGCCCTGGCGTGGCGCCCGAGGACCGGAAGAAAATCTTCAGCCGGTTCTATCGCGGCGCGAACGGCGCCGCAGCGCCGGGGCACGGCTTGGGCCTCAATATCGCGGAGATGATCGCCAAGCTGCATGGGTTTGAGCTTGTCTACGCGGATAGCCCGGTTGGCGCCTGTTTTGAAATGCGCGCCGCCGCCAAGGCGTCGCTACTTGCCAAGGGGGAGCAGGACTAGGCCCCTGGTTTGCGAAGCTCGCGCATGCGCGCGCGACGAAATTTTATTTTAGTATTTTGCAGAGGAGCCAAACGCTATCCAGTCGCTGAAGAAGCGAGGCTGCCGCGAGGCCGCTCTGAATTTGGCGCGTGTCCGGATCCTTACTACAGGTGAATGTGTATGCTTGCGATCGTTCGCGTCGCGCTTTCCAAGCCCTACACTTTCATTGTCATGGCGATGCTCATCGTCATCGCGGGCGTCGGGGCCGCCATAAAAACCCCCACCGACATCTTTCCCAACATCGGCATTCCCGTAGTCGCCGTGGTCTGGAGCTACAATGGTCTGCCGCCGGACGACATGTCGGGCCGGGTGATTTATTATTACGAGCGCACCTTGAGTGCGCAGGTCAACGATATCGAACATATCGAATCCCAGTCGCTGGCTGGCTATGGCGTCGTCAAAGTGTTCTTCCAACCAGGCGTCAACATCAATTCCGCGCTGGCGCAAATCACGGCCGCCTCACAGACGGTGCTCAAGCTATTGCCGCCCGGCATTACGCCGCCCTACGTGCTGAGCTTCAACGCGTCCAGCGTGCCCATTCTCCAGCTCGCCTTGTCCGCGGAATCGATGTCGCAGTCGCAGATCTTCGACGCGGGGCAGAACTTCATCCGTCCTCAACTCGCCACCGTGAAAGGCGCGGCCGTCCCGTCGCCTTACGGCGGCAAGGTCCGGCAGGTGCAGGTCGATCTCGATCAGGACAAGTTGCAGGCCTACGGCGTTTCCTCGCAAGAGGCTGTCGACGCGATCGGCAAGCAGAACCTGATCACGCCGGTCGGCACCGAGAAGGTGGGCGGCTACGAATATGTGGTGGCGCTCAACGACGCGCCCAAGGAAATCGC
Source organism: Hyphomicrobiales bacterium (assembly GCA_043746145.1). Taxonomy (GTDB): domain Bacteria; phylum Pseudomonadota; class Alphaproteobacteria; order Rhizobiales; family Beijerinckiaceae; genus Roseiarcus. The sequence continues at coordinate 1,976 of JAYTRP010000128.1, forward strand.
CGAACTCAACAACTTGCCAATCAAGCAGGTCGATGGCGCGACCGTGTTCGTCAGCGACGTCGCCTACGTGCATGACGGCAGCCCGCCGCAGACCAACATCGTGCATGTCGACGGCAAGCCGGCCGTGCTGATGACCATTCTGAAAGCGGGCTCGGCCTCGACGCTCGATGTCATAAGCGGCGTCAAAGCGCTGCTGCCGCGGCTTCGCGAAACCCTCCCCAAGGCGTTGCATCTGGAGGCGGTCGGCGATCAATCCGCCTTCGTGAATGCGGCCGTCTCGTCGGTCATGTTCGAGGGCGTGGTCGCGGCGGCGCTGACAGGTCTGATGATCCTGATCTTTCTGGGCTCCTGGCGCTCGACCCTGATCATTACGATCTCAATCCCGTTGGCGATTCTCGCGTCGGTTGCGGCCTTGTCGGCATTCGGTCAGACAATCAACGTCATGACGCTCGGCGGCCTTGCGCTCGCGGTCGGCATTCTCGTCGACGACGCCACGGTGACGATCGAGAACGTCAACTGGCATCTCGAGCAGGGCAAGGATATCGAGACCGCAATCATGGACGGCGCGCGCCAGATCGTGATTCCCGCGACGGTTTCGCTGCTGTGCATCTGCATCGTGTTCGTGCCGATGTTCGGCCTCGACGGCGTCGCAGGCTATCTGTTCAGGCCGATGGCCGAGGCTGTGGTGTTTGCGCTGATTGCGTCCTACATTCTCTCGCGTACGCTGGTCGCCACGATGGCGCACTTCCTGCTCGCCGGCCAAGTCGTCCACGGTCACGGTCACGCACCGGCGCCCACGCGCAACCCGCTCGTGATGTTCCAGCGCGGCTTCGAGCGTCGCTTCGAGGCGACACGCGCGTTTTATGCGCGCTTACTGGTGACCGCGCTTGGTGGCCGTTGGTTGTTTCTCGCGGGGTTTCTGTTCGTTGTCGCCGCGTCGTTCTCGCTCGTGCCGTACCTTGGGCAGAATTTCTTCCCCGCCGTGGAAAGTCCTCAGATCGCGATGCACGTGCGTTTGCCGACAGGCACGCGGATCGAGCGGACCGCGGCCGAAATCCTCAACATCGAAACCGCGATCCGCCAGATCGCGCCGCCCGGCGCGGTTCACACTATCGTCGACAATATCGGACTGCCGATCTCCGGCATCAACATGGCTTACAGCAATTCGGGCACGATCGGCTCCGCCGATGCCGACGTGCTCGTCTCGTTGCAAGGCGAGCATATCGACGCGGCGCGACTCGTAAAGAACTTGCGCGAGGAACTGCCGCATCACTTTCCCGGCGACACTTTTTCGTTTCCGCCGGCCGATATCGTGACGCAGATCCTCAATTTCGGGCTTCCGGCGCCAATCGACGTGCAAATCGTCGGCGCCAATCAAGCGGGAAATCGCGCCTACGCCAACCAGCTGCTGCCTAGGATCTCGCGCGTGAGCGGCGTCGCCGACCCGCGCATCCAGCAGGCGTTCGACGCGCCCACGTTCGACGTCGACGTCGATCGAATGCGCGCTGGCCAGGTCGGCGTGAACGAGAAGGACGTAGCGGGCAATCTGCAGATCGCGCTGGCCGGCAGCATCCAGACCTCTCCAACCTTCTGGCTCAATCCCAAGAACGGCGTCTCTTACCCCATCGTTGCGCAAACACCGCAATACTGGCTCGATTCGCTGTCCAAGCTCGAAAATGTGCCGGCCTCGGTCGGCTCGGAATCGCAAATTCTCGGCGGGGTCGCCTCAATCAAGCGCAGCGTTAGCGACGCGGTCGTCTCGCATTACGCCGTTCAGCCCGCGATCGATATTTACGCGACCAACAACGAGCGCGATCTCGGGGCCGTGTCGGGCGACATCCAGAGGATTCTCGACGACACGAAAGCCGAACTTCCGCTGGGTTCTCGCGTAATTCTGCGCGGGCAGACACAAACGATGACATCCGCCTACAATCAACTGTTCGTTGGCATCGCGCTGGCGGTGGTGCTGATTTATCTGCTCATCGTCATCAACTTCCAGTCCTGGCTCGATCCGTTCGTGATCGTCAGCGCGCTTCCGACCGCGCTTGCCGGCATCGTCTGGATGCTATTTTTGTCGCGCACGACTCTCTCGGTGCCCGCTCTCACAGGGGCGATCATGTGTATGGGCGTGGCGACCGCCAATAGCATTCTGGTGGTCAGCTTTGCGCGAGAGAAGCTGTCCGAAGGCGCCGATGCGCTGACGGCGGCGATCGAGGCGGGGTATTCCCGGTTTCGGCCGGTGCTGATGACCGCGCTCGCGATGATCATCGGCATGGCTCCGATGGCGCTCAGCGCCGAGCAGAACGCGCCGCTCGGTCGCGCCGTTATCGGCGGGCTGTTCTGCTCGACGATAGCAACATTGTTCTTCGTGCCAGCGCTGTTCAGCCTATTGCACGAACGCAAGACCCGCCCGGCGCGCGCGCCCGTGTCGATGTCCCCGATGGAGGCCCAAATCACATGAGCGAAGCCGCCGAGCCGCCTGCCCAGGACCAGAGCCGCAAGCCGATCAGGGTTGGCAAATTTCTTCTGTTGGCCGGGGTCGCCGCCGTGGCAATTGGCTTCTTTGGCGTTCGTGGCCGAAGCCAAGACGAGGAGAAGCTCTCGCAATGGACTGACCAGCGGGCCGTTCTCACCGTAGCGCTCGCCAGTCCGTCGACAGGCGGCGCGACGCGCGAACTGACGCTGCCGGGGGATGTCGAAGCATTCTACGATGCTTCATTGCACGCACAAGTCAGCGGCTATGTGCACATCTGGAACGTGGACATCGGCGCCAAGGTGAAGAAGGGCGAGGTGCTTGCGGTGATCGACACGCCCGAGCTCGATCAGCAGATCACCGCCTCGCAGGGCGAACTCCTCAAGGCCAAGGCCGATTTCGCATTCGCGCAGGTCACCGCCAATCGCTGGAGTTCGCTGGTGAATTCAGCGGCGGTGTCTCAGCAAGCGGCGGACGAAAAAGTTGCGGACGCGCGCGCGAAGTCGGCGGAAGTCGAGGCGGCGCAGGCCAATCTCGACCGCGTCAAAGCGTCGAAGGCGTTCTCGCAGATCGCCGCGCCGTTCGAAGGGGTGGTGACCGCGCGCAACATCGACATCGGCACGCTGGTCAACGCGAACGTAGGCTCGGCGGCGCTGTTCAGCGTCGCCGACGTGCATCAAATGCGCGTCTACGTGCGCGTGCCGGAATCCTATGCCGCTGCGATCAAGAATGGCCAGAAAGCGACATTGCTGTTGCCCGAATTCCCCGATCGCACTTTCGATGCCATGGTCGCGACCACCTCACATGCGATCGATCAGAAGTCGCGCTCGCTGCTAGTCGAATTGCTCGCCGACAATCCCGGCGATGCGCTCTCGCCCGGCGCCTTCGCGCGCGTGCGCTTTCAAATTCAGGGCGACCCCAGGGCGGTGCGGTTGCCAGCGAGCGCAATCGTGTTCCGCGGCGCCTCGACCGAAATCGCGACGCTTGGACCGGACGATCACGTCCAGTTCAAGCCGGTCAAGATCGCCCGCGACTTTGGCGAGCAAGTGGAAATCACCGGGGAAGTCCCCAAGGGCGACCGCGTCGTCGCCAATCCGCCCGATTCGCTGGCGAATGGTGAAGCGGTCCACGTCGTTGGAGAGACTGCGAAGATTGCAAACGACAGCGCGCATGCGAGGGTCGCGGAGACCGAGCGCGACCACGCGGAATGAGATTTGCCCCCGGGCTAACCCTGTTTGTCGCGCTCGCGCTCGGCGGTTGCGATTTCGCGCCCAATTTTCAAGTTCCTCAGGTGGGTTTGCCTACGGCGTTCAAGGAGTCGCAGCCGGGTGGCGCGACGATCACGCCCGACTGGTGGCGCGCGTTCGGCGATCGTCGGCTCGATGACCTCGAAGACATGGTCGACACGGCCAATCCCAGCCTCGCCGTAGCGATCGCCGACAACGACATTGCGCAGGCGCGCGCACGCGTCGCCCTATCTGGCTTGTTCCCGGAAATCGACGCCGCCGGACATGCCACTGACAACAAGCAGTCCGCCCATCGCCCGCTTCGTTCGGCCAACCAGCCGACTTTTTACGGCGACAATGGGATTGACGCGCAAACCTCCTATGAACTGGACATCTGGGGCCGTGTACGCGACCTCGTCCAAGCCGCCGACTTCACGGCGCAAGCAAGCGTCGACGCCTTGGCGCAGGCACGGCTTGAATTGCACGCCGAACTGGCGCGCGCCTATGTCGATCTGCGCGGCATCGACGATGAGATGCGACTGCTCTCTGGCACGATCAAGCTCTATAAGTCGGCGCTAGATCTGACGCAGACCCGGCTCAAGGCGGAAATAGCGCCCCCGATCGACGCCGAACGCGCAAAGACCCAGCTAAATACGACGCAAGCTCAGGCCGCTGATCTGGCCCTGCGGCGCGCGACGCTCGAGGATGCGATCGCCGCTCTGGTGGGAAGGCCGGCGGTGTCGTATCGGCTCGGCCCCTCTCCGGGCTCTGCCTCATTGCCAAGACGTCCGCGCGCCGTGCCGGCTGAAGTGCTGACGCGGCGACCCGACGTGGCTCAGGCTGAACGGCTCGCGGCGGCGGCAAGCGAGGATATCGG
>JAYTRP010000129.1:0-2041 GCA_043746145.1 Hyphomicrobiales bacterium
CCACGAGGAAGCTCTGGGTCAGTGAATAGCGCTCGCTCCACCATTTTTTGCCCAGCGGAGGCAGAGACTTACCATGATAGGGAAGGTCATAGGCAACGAAGCGATAGCGCGACGTCAATTCCGCGTCTTCCAGCAGATGGCGCCATTGCCGTCCGTCCGAACCGGCGGTGTGCTGGCAAATGATAGGGATACCCTGGCCGACCTCCTCGAAATAAACTCGATATTCCGTGCCTTGCGCGGTGAGGTTGACATAGCGCCCGACAATGGGACTGAACTTCGCTGCCACGGTCAATTCCCCTCAATGCTCGCTATGGCTCTGAGAACTTGGCCCGATCGACGGATCGCCGCGTAATAGGGCCAGATGTAATCGGGATCGCCTTCCAGTTTGAAAGAATGATGCGTGAGCGCTGGGTAGAAGTCCTGATAGTAGGGCTGCGGAACTTTCTTGAGCATCAGGTCCCAGTCGCTGACGGGCGCGCTCACGACGACATCGCCGATCGCCGCTTTCGCGCCCATTTTTGATTCGACGGACTTGATTTCACCATCGCGTAAGCGAAGCAAATAGACGTCGTCGCCGAACACAAACGTAAGGCTGCCATCCCAATACCTCGCTTGCAATCTGAATTCGGTATCTTGGTTCAGCGCGCGCTGAAGATCGTCGGACGTTAGTCTCACTCTCAAAGCTAAGCCTCCCTTCGTATTCTCGTTCTCATTTTTGAACGATGTTTCAAGCCAGACGCACACGGGTCGACGTCATACCGCCGTCCACGACCAACACGTGCCCCGTCACAAAGCTCGCATCGTCGCTGCACAGAAACGCGGCGGCCGCGGCGACCTCCGAAGGCTGCCCAGGGCGCCCCAGCGGCATCGAGCCTATGTTACTAGCTCTGTAATCGGCATCCACACGTAAGCGTTCGGCCGTGGCAGGTGTTTCAATCAGCCCCGGCGCCACCGCGTTGACTCGCACGCCGTCCGGTCCGTATTCCGCCGCCATCTGCCTGGTCAACCCAATGATTGCAGCCTTGGCCGAGGAATAAGCGGCTTGCCGCGCCATGCCGACTAGTCCGAGACCAGACGACATGTTGAGGATGACGCCTTTGCGGCCTCGCAGTTTCGGCAGAGCATCCCGTGATAGGCGAAAAGTGCCCGATAGATTGGCGTTAATCCAATAGTCGAAATCCTCGTCCGAGGTTTCATGCGCGGGCTTCGAATTGCCAAGACCGGCATTGTTCACCAGAATGTTGAGATCGCCAAACCGGGCGATACAGGCCCCAATAAGAGACGCTGAGGAGCCTTTGATGGAAATGTCGGATAGATGAGAGCACCAACGGTCCGTATCGGGAGGCAACTGCTGAAGCGTCTCCGAATTGCGGTCGACAGCGAATACCCGTGCTCCCTCCCCGTGAAACCGCAGCGCAATAGCCCGCCCGATGCCGGACGCCGCACCCGTTACAATCGCAACGCGATCCCTAAGTCGCTCCAAATTATGCTCTCCTCAAGTCTTGATTCAATCAGTGGCATCGTCAGGTTTCGATCGAACAAAACGTCGCTTGGGTTGGACAGCACAGAAATCAAAGGCTGACTTCCCGACAGGGAGGCGTCCGCAATCATGCGCTCGTGCGCGACATCTGCGAATTCGTGATTTTGAACTTCGTCATCGCGAAATACGATCACGTGCTGACATTGCGCATCGTTCTAGCCGAGTAGCACAGACGCTCGAAGACGCCGACCGAAAGCGAAAATCCTACTCACGGCGTACGCTTCGCGTTCGTCGCGGATCGCGATGTTGCGGTTCCCATTGACGATCCGACGAGCCATTCGGCTCCTGTACCATCGACCTTATTAAGCCGCTTCATGTTGAAAGCTGGTTGCACAGGCTTAAAGCCTGGCGGGAGGAATGAGATGGCGTTGGGAACAATTGCGAAATTAGCTTCGATGTCGGCGACTTTGGCAATTTTGGCGATGGGCCCGGGCATCTCCGGCGCTCATGCGGAAGACAAGATCACCATCATCATGGACGCCGGTCCGTTGTGGGATCCGT
>JAYTRP010000130.1:0-6546 GCA_043746145.1 Hyphomicrobiales bacterium
AAGCACCTATGCCCCATCCGGATTCATAAAGTACGGCGGAATAAAGATTGGCAGGATTGGAAGTGGAATTCTGCGGCTCAGAAAACGTAGAATTTGGTCAATCGACAGTTTTTTTATACTTAGCTGCCCTTTAGGTGGGATAATTCCTGCCCGCCGACAATAATCGATAGCATTACCTCGGACAGAATTCTCGATATCTCCGGGAATGCTTGGCGGGTCAGCAAAACCATGCTTATTGATCCAACTATCAGGGCCGTACACACCAATTTCATTTCCATTGGGATCATACACGTGTTCTCAAAGCTTGGCCCGTTCGCGCTGTTAAAGGGATCAAGTCGCCCGGTATAACCGGGCCCGAAATTTATCGGCCCACTTGCAAAACCGAATGGGTCGTTACGTACAGTTGCCTGCTCCAGCGTATACCGATACAAATTCGCCTCACCCGCGACCCCGATCGGGTCCTCGGATTCGAACCTCCCCCACGCCGGATTGTAATACCTGGCCCGGTAGAACATCAATCCGGCGGTGGTCCCGTCATTCTCGCGCGCGGTGAACTGATACGTGTTGGTCGTCGCGGCGCCGGCCGAAGTCGTCACGCCATAGGGATCGTAGGCGTAGCTGGTCTGGATCGTGGAGCCGTTGCTGAGCGCGACCATCGAGCCGGTGAAGACGAGTTATCCAACGCGCATACAACGCTCTTTGATGCCAAGACCGGTAGAATATCCCGCTCTAGTCTCTTCGCGTCGCCATCTCTTTTGACGACTCACCCATTCGCGACTATCTCCGCCGCATGACAGCTTTCTCCGCGCCATGACCGCTTGCCTCCTCTTCGATCTCGACGGCACGCTGGTCGACTCCGACGCCGAGCATCTCGTCGCGTTTCAGCACGCCTTCGCGCCGCATGGCGTTGAACTCGACCGCGCGCAATACACGGCCAAGGTCATGGGCGCGTCCAACGCAATGATCGCCGAGGCGTTTCTCTCGCATCTGACGCCCGAGCAGCAGCGCGCGACGATCGAGACGAAGGAGGCGGCGTATCGCGATGGGTTGGGCGATCTCGTGCCGATCGCGGGCGCCGTCGAACTGCTGAATTGGGCGGAAAGCCGAGACTTGCCTTGCGCGGTCGTCACCAACGCGCCCCGCGCCAATGCCGACAAAGTGCTGGCCGCGATCGGGTTCGCCGCGCGCTTCAAAATTGTGGTGATCGGCGGCGAACTCGCGCGCGCGAAACCCGATCCGCTGCCCTATCTGACGGGGCTCGAGATCATGCGCGCGCGGGCCGAAAGCTCGGTCGCTTTCGAGGATTCGTTGTCGGGCGCCCGAGCCGCCGTCGCGGCGGGGCTGGCTGTGGTCGGGCTCACCACGACGTTAGACGCGGCCGCGTTGCTCGGCGTCGGCGCCGTGTTTGCGGTGAAAGACTTCACCGACCCGCGCGTTTATCAGTTAATCGAAGCCCGAGCGCGCGCCTGAACGCGCGCCATTACTAGGAAACGCCCATGCGACTTGCCCAGATCGTCGATGACAACGGAAAACGCGCGCTCGTCGTGACTGCGCGCGAAGAAACCCGGCTCGTGAAAGGAGCCCGCACGACCCTGCAACTCGTCGAGCAGGCGATCGAGGCGGGGGTCCCGCTGCGCAAGCTGATCGCGGACAAGGGCGTAGGCAAGCCCGTCGATCTCGCCGCCGCGTTGAAAGAGAAGCGCGTGCTCAATCCGATCGATCATCCCGATCCCGCGCATCTCTTCGTCACGGGCACCGGGCTCACCCATCTTGGCTCGGCCGAGGGCCGCGACAAGATGCACAAGAGTCTTGCAGAGCCGGAATCGCTGACCGATTCCATGAAGATGTTCAAGATGGGCCTCGAAGGCGGAAAGCCGGGCAAGGGCCAGTCGGGCGTGCAGCCAGAGTGGTTCTACAAGGGCGACGGCTCGACGCTCGTGCCCCCCGACGGCGACCTGAAGAGCCCTAGCTTTGCGCTCGACGGCGGCGAGGAGCCAGAGATCGTTGGCATCTACGTAATCGATTCCTCGGGCGCACCTGTGCGAGTCGGCTTTTCGCTCGGCAATGAATTCTCCGATCACGTCACCGAGCGGCAGAACTATCTGTTTCTCGCTCATTCCAAGCTGCGCGTTTCCAGCTTTGGGCCGGAGTTGCTGGTGGGAGCCCTGCCGGATGACGTGCAAGGCGTCTCGCGCATCCGCCGTGGCAAGGAGGTTCTTTGGGAAAAGCCGTTCTTGTCGGGCGAGCAGAATATGTCGCACTCGATCGCCAATCTTGAGGCGCATCATTTTAAATATGCGCTGTTTCGCCGCCCGGGCGACGTTCACGTCCACTATTTCGGCACTGCGACTCTCTCTTTCAGCGACGGTGTAAAGACCGAGAAGGGCGATGTTTTCGAGATCGAAGCGGAGGCGTTCGGCTTACCGTTGCGCAACAAACTAGCACTCGCAAAAGCGGAGAAGGTGAAAGTCAGGGCGCTTTAGAAAGGCGAAGCCTACCTGCAGAGAGGCGAAGCGCACCTGCAAACACAATACCTCACGGCGGCCTGCACCCTTTTGCAGGCTTTGCCGCCGTGCCTGGCGAGGATAGCCACGGATGGATGAAGTCGAAAATTTCGGCCTGCAGTGCGCCATCGTCTCACAGGCGCCGAATATCCTCTTCATCGCGATGGATATCGGATTTACCGGGTGGGCTGATTTCTCCGATGGAACTCGGTCTGTAGACCACTTGGCCGCCATCGTGGGACCAGCAGGCCACATCCTGATCAATCCGTGGTGGTATATGCTCGACCACGAGACGTGGACTGATCGGCTCGAGAAGATCGCCCAAATTGCGCAAGCGCCGAATATGCCCGGCTTTCACTTTCTCTGTAATGCCCAAGCAGAAGTTGACCATGTCCGAAGTGTGGGCATCGACGCGATTTTAATGAACCACAATACATTTGCTAATGAGCAAATATTCGCGCCGGTTCAGACCCAAAAGATATTCGACGCGATTTACAATGGAAAAATGGCGGCGTTCAAGCGCCATGAATTGGCGCGAAAAGTAGAAAAGCTTGCGTTGATCTACTCACGGCATGGGTTTCCCGAGGATTACTTTGCGAGAGTTTGTACAATACTGCCAAACGCGAAATTTTTAAACGGCGATCCAAATACCGACGCCTATAAGAGTTTTCAGCCGGAAGAAGTCGCCGCAATACTTGGATCGGCACGGGTCGGGCTTTGTCTCTCTAACCTCGAAGGAGCCATGTATTCCAGCATGGAATACCTGCTATGCGGACTGAGCGTCGTTAGCACGCGCAGCCGAGGCGGCCGCGACATGTTCTTTGATGAGCGCTACTGTCGCATTGTCGAGGATGATCCCGCCGAGGTCGCAGCGGCAGTCAAGGCGCTCGTTCATGCCAATATCCCGCCGGAATTTATACGCGCCGAGACGCTGAAAAAGGTACACGCTAGCCGCGCGGCATTTATCACGTTCGTGGACCGTCTAGCGTCCTCTCAACAAAGTAGATCAGTCGGCGCCGATGCGCTCGTCAGCATGATGTCAGGCCCTTGGGCCTGCTGGAGCTTCATGACAATCGGCCAGTTAAGACGGCGCTTCGTTTAGCGCCTCTCGTTAGCAAACGAACGGATGTCTCGCGGAATTGATTCGGAAGTCCGCATGTATCAGCATTGCCACGTCAAGCTCGATCCGCGAGGGCGGCAGAAAAAAAGTATTTGTCTGGAATAGCGGGGAAAACTGCAGTCTTGCTCGCGAGGATTAAGCAAATATGAAACAAGCCTCGTCTAGGCGCCCGAGCCACTGTGGCGCACTTCCCGTCATTGAACTGCGTGAATGTTTCCGCAAACTCGCAATGGTCTAAAAATAAATGGCCCAGATCGAACCCTTTCCCGCACGCTCTTCGGCCCGGCCTACTGAAGCCGAAGCCGCGCATCGCGCGCCGCCGAGCAATGTCGAGGCGGAGCAGGCGCTGCTTGGCGCGATATTGATCAACAATGACGCTTACGATCGTGTCTCTGATTTCCTCAAGGTTGATCATTTCGTCGAGGAGATTCACCGGCGCATCTACGACATTGCGGGCTCGCTGATTCGCGCGGGTAAGATCGCCTCGCCGATTACGCTGAAAACCTATCTGGGCGAGCACGATCTCGGCGGTGGGATGTCGGTGCAGCAATATCTGGCGCGTCTCGCGGTTGAGGCGACGACGATCATCAATGCGCACGATTACGGCCGCACGGTCCACGATCTCGCGCAGCGGCGCGAACTCATCAAAATCGGCGAGGACATCGTCAACGTCGCCTATGACGCGCCCGTGGATTCGACGCCGCGCGAGCAGATCGAAGAGGCCGAAAAGCGGCTCTATCAGATCGCCGAAGGCGGACGGTACGGCGGAGGTTTCCAGAAATTCTCCGACGCGCTGAGGATAGCGGTCGACCTCGCAGCGAAGGCCTATGAGCGCGACGGGCATCTCAGCGGCGTCGCCACCGGGATGAACGATCTCGACCACAAAATGGGCGGCTTGCAGGCCTCCGACCTGATCATCATCGCCGGCCGCCCGGGCATGGGCAAGACAGCGCTCGCCACCAACATGGCTTTTAACATCGCCAAGGCTTGGCGCGGCGAGACGAAGCCCGACGGTTCGATGGCGTCGCTCGACGGGGGCATCGTCGGCTTTTTCTCGCTGGAAATGTCGAGCGAACAACTCGCCACCCGCATTATCGCCGAGCAATCGGGCGTGCCCTCCTACAAGATCCGCCGCGGCGATATCACCGAGGAAGACTTTCAGCACGTCTCGCAAGCGATGTTCGACATGCAGCACATCCCCTTCTATATCGACCAGACCGGCGGCATTTCCATCGCGCAGCTTACGGCGCGCGCGCGGCGCCTGAAACGCCAGCGCGGGCTCGATGTGCTCGTCGTTGACTATCTGCAGTTACTCTCCGGTTCGAGGTCGCGCAGCGAGAACCGCGTGCAAGAGTTGACTGAGATTACGACGGGCCTGAAGGCGCTCGCCAAGGAGCTCAACGTGCCGATTCTCGGCCTCTCGCAATTGTCTCGTCAGGTTGAGCAGCGCGACGACAAGCGCCCGCAGCTATCGGACCTTCGCGAATCAGGCTCGATCGAGCAAGACGCCGACGTGGTGATGTTCGTCTATCGCGAAGAATATTATTTGAAGAATCGCGAGCCTCGCGCAGGGAGCGAGGAACACATCGCCTGGATGGCCGAGATGGAGCGGGCGCATGGCCGCGCCGAAGTCATTATTGGTAAGCAGCGTCATGGGCCGACAGGCACGGTAGAGCTGAGCTTCGAGGCGGAACTAACCCGATTTGGCAATCTTGCGAGACCCGACGCTCTACCGGAGATGCGATGAAGGCAGCGTATCCGCTGCGCAACGTTGCTTGTCGCAACCGGAAACTTACGTCCAATAATCTTCGTGCGGGTGGAACCTTCCGACAAGAAGACCCAGTTGACGCACTCGCATACGCCTTCTATATGCTCGTTATCCCAAACCTGTTCTGGGTCCCCTGCGCCGGTAATGAGCGCATGGGACTTTTTGCGTTTTGGGATTCAAGTCGCTTAGTACAAAGTCTCGGCAAGGGCCGGCCTCCACCGGACGTTCGAGATCGTCACCACCGCATAGGGTTCGCCCCTTGCGGCCGAAATGGAGATCGAGGATTTATGGCTCGTATAGCAGGCGTCAATATTCCGACCAACAAGCGCGTGATCATCGCGCTTCAATACATCCATGGCATCGGCGCCAAAAAGGCCGAGGAAATCTGCGAGAAGGTTCACATTCCCGCCGAACGCCGCGTTTCACAGCTCACCGACGGCGAGGTGCTGCAGATTCGCGAGACGATCGACCGCGATTATATGGTCGAGGGCGATCTACGCCGCGAAGTTTCCATTAACATCAAGCGCTTGATGGATTTGGGCGCCTATCGTGGCTTGCGTCATCGCAAGCAGTTGCCGGTTCGTGGCCAGCGCACGCACACGAATGCGCGCACTCGCAAGGGCAAGGCCAAAGCGATCGCCGGCAAGAAGAAGTGAATCTGCGCTAGTCGCTCTCCGATTTTCAGCGCTTCGAGCGCACGAAGGAACTATTTATGGCCAAGGAATCGACCCGCGTTCGCCGAAAGGAACGCAAAAACATTGTGTCGGGCGTCGCCCACGTCAATTCGACGTTCAACAACACGATGATCACCATCACCGACGCGCAGGGCAACACGATCTCATGGTCGTCCGCTGGCACGATGGGCTTCAAGGGTTCGCGTAAGTCGACCCCGTTCGCCGCGCAGATGGCGGCTGAGGACGCAGTGCGCAAAGCTGGCGAGCATGGCCTGCGCATGTTGGAAGTGGAAGTTTCGGGTCCGGGATCGGGTCGCGAATCAGCGTTGCGCGCGATTCAGGCCGCCGGCTTTAACGTCACTTCAATTCGCGACGTTACGCCCATTCCGCACAATGGCTGCCGCCCTCGCAAGCGCCGGCGCGTTTGAGCCTTGGTCGCGCGCGCCCTGAAGCCTAGGGCGCGCTTCCTTCTTCTTCCCA
>JAYTRP010000131.1:0-19047 GCA_043746145.1 Hyphomicrobiales bacterium
CGCAGCACGGTGAGGAAATTGTCGTCGAACTTGGCCATCGACACGCCGATTTTTTCGGCGAACGCGGACGTGCTGAGAAGAGGCGCGCTGAGAAAAGTAGCGGCGACAAGCGCCAGGGCGGTGCGTTTCATGGTGTTTCCTCCTCGGCGCCCGGTCGCGCCTTATATCCGGCCGCCGATTGTGACGCAGAGCGCCGCGGCGTGAGTTTATTTGCGCCTCGAAAGGCGGGTCGGCAGTTTCAGTCTTGCACGTAATTTGTGCCGCTGCGAGCCACAATGATCGCGCGGGAACCACGCTCATTGTCACTCGAAACTGGTTTTTCGCCGTCTGTCGCGACGATGATCCTGTAACATTTGTTCTATTAGTCGTCAATTCCAGAATTTCTATTCCAAACTGATCGACTGGTTCTCCCGCCACAGCGTGTCACAAGCGTGATTCGCAGTGGCAGGAGCCCAAGTTAGTAAGTCGCCCGGCCGCCTGAGAGGTCGAATACCGAGGCGGTTGTGAAGCTGTTCTCTTTCGACACCAGCCACGCGACCATCGCGGCGGCCTCGTCGACTTCGAGGAAGCGCCCTCGCGGGATGCGTACGCGCATATATTCTATGAATTCCGGCGTGAGCTGCTCGAGAATGCGGGTTTGCGCCGTCGCGGGGGTCACGCAATTGACCGAGATGTCGAAGCTCGCGAGTTCCTTGCCGAGCGACTTGGTCAAGCCGATCACTCCTGCTTTGGACGCAGAATAGGCGGAAGCATTGGGATTGCCCTCCTTGCCGGCAATCGAGGCAATGTTGACGATACGGCCGTAATTGCGCGCCTTCATTCCCGGCACGACCGCGCGGTTTACAAAGAATGTGCCGTTCAAATTGATGTCGATGACCTTGCGCCACCACCCGATGTCGTAGGCGTCGACGCTCGCGTTGGGCCCCGCGATCCCCGCGGAATTGACGAGGATCGACACGGGACCGCCCTCCGCTTCGCTGCGCGCATGCGCGGCGGCTACGGAGTCAGGGTCGCTCACGTCCACGCAGACCGCGCGGGCGCCGAGTTCCCTCGCAGCGCTAGCGGCTTCTTCCGCGTCGAGATCCCATAGCGTCGCCGTCGCCCCAGAGGCGATCAAGCGCTTGGCGAAGGCAAAGCCAAGGCCGCGCGCTCCGCCAGTGATGATAGCGTGCTGACCCTTGAGGTCGATCTGGTTCATGATTCCTCCCGTACTTTGATTGCCGGGAGGCTGACACGACGCGGCCGCTTTGCGCAACCCGCGAAGCGTTCGAACGACGCCTTTAATCGACCATGCGATAGGCGGGGAGTGTCAGGAACTCCTCGAAACTATCGCTAAGCGACATGTCCGAGAACAACTCGATCGCCTCCTGGAATCGCCCGCCCGTGAATGCCTTTTCGCCGACGGCTGAGCGTACCCCGGCCATTTCATCGCCAAGCGCGGCGCGGAACATGTCCGGCGTGACAATGCGGCCATCCTCGAGTTTCGCCTTCAGGTGCAGCCATTGCCAGATCTGCGCGCGCGAAATTTCGGCGGTGGCGGCGTCCTCCATCAGATTGTAAAGCGGAACTGCGCCGCGACCGCGCAACCAAGCCTCGATATATTGCACGCCGACACGGATGTTCTCGCGCAATCCGGCCTCGGAGCGCTGGCCCTCATGCACCTGCAACAGGTCGGCGGCCGAGATTTGCACATCCTCGCGAAATTTCAGCAACTGGTTCGCGGTCGGCATCAGCCGGTCGAACACCTCCATCGCGACCGGCACGAGATCGGGATGAGCGACCCAGGTGCCATCGTGACCATTGCCGGCCTCGCGCTCCTTGTCGACGCGAACCTTGGCGAACGCGGCCTGATTGGCGGCGGGGTCGCCCTTGATCGGGATCTGCGCCGCCATGCCGCCCATCGCGAACGCTCCGCGGCGATGGCAGGTCTTGATCAGCAGCAGCGAATAGGCGTTGAGAAAGGCCTTGCCCATCGTCATCGCCGCCCGGTCAGGGGTCAAGAACGCCGGGTTTTTGCCGAGCCGCTTGATGAACGAGAAGATGTAGTCCCAACGCCCGCAATTGAGGCCGACGATGTGGTCCCTAAGCTCGAACAGGATCTCGTCCATTTCAAACGCTGCCGGAAGCGTCTCGATCAGCACGGTCGCTTTGAAGGTTCCGATCGGTTGCCCAAGCGCTTTCTCTGCAAAAGCGAAAACATCGTTCCAGAGTCGCGCTTCGAGGTGGCTCTCGATCTTGGGGAGATAGAAGGCGGGGGTAGAGCCCGCCGCCTTCTGCGCCTTCGCGCAGTGGAAGACATAGAGGCCGAAATCGAATAGCGAGCCGGACATTTCCGCCCCGTCGACAATGACATGGCGTTCCGGCAAGTGCCAGCCGCGCGGACGCACCATAAGCGCCGCGCGCTCGGGCTTTACCGCGTAAAGCTTGCCCGTGGTCGGATCGGTGAAGTCGATTTGGCCTGCCCATAGGTCTTTCAGATTGGCCTGACCGTCGATCATGTTGGAGAACACGGGCGAGGTTGCATCCTCGAAATCGGCCATGAATACCTTCGCGCCGGAGTTCAGCGCGTTGACGATCATCTTTCGATCGACAGGTCCGGTAATCTCGACGCGACGATCGGTCAGGTCGGACGGAATCGGCGCAACCTGCCAGTCGCTTTCGCGGATGCTGCGGGTTTCGACGAGAAAGTCGGGGGTGTGTCCAGCGTCGAAGGCTGACTGCCGCTCCGCACGCTTCGAGAGCGCCGCCAAGCGGCGCGCTTCGAAGCCGCGATGTAGCTGCGCGAGAAAGCCGAGCGCGTCCGGCGAGAGGATTTCCGCGCTTCGCCCGCTCGAAGGGCCGCGAACTTCCACGGATTCGGTTCTTGTGACGGTCATCGGGCGCCTCCCATGCAGTGTGCCTTCGCTCGCTTAGCGAATAACCGCTGGCTTGGGGAGAGCCCGATAAAGCTTGATCTCAGAAAGTTTTGCTAAATTGGGCAAGATCAGGCCGCTTTAACGGCGCTCCGATGCCACGCGCGGATCGCCTGACTACGCGCGCGACGCTCATCGAGCGTCTCTTCGAATTTGGTCACTTCCACCGGACGCATACCGCCAAGGTCATGCAACTCTTGCTCGGATAGTGCGGCGAGGCGGGCGCGGGCTTCGCGCTCTTCCAACATCCGAGCAGGCCAGCCAAACACCTGCGATAGGCGAATAAAAGCGGCGTTGACGTAGTCGGGCGAGGCGGTCATGGGCTCCACTCCTGCGGATAAATCCAGGGCGTAGTCGTTTTATGCCCCTTTTCTCATTGATCGGTCCAACGAATGTTTATAGAGATATCCATTCACGATTGAGATCGATCAATGCTCGACACTGACCAACTCCACTCCTTCCTCGCGATCGTCGACACTGGCTCGTTCACGCGCGCGGCAGAGCGTGTGCATAAAACGCAGTCCGCGGTGTCGATGCACATCCGCCGCCTCGAGGAGCAACTCGGCTGCGCGCTGTTCGTAAAGCAGGGGCGCGGCGCGCGACTGACGAGTGAGGGGGAACAATTGATCGAATTTGCTCGCCGTATCATGCAGACCGAAGCGAGCGCGATAGCCGCGCTTTCGCGGCGCGGCTTGAGGGGCTCGACCCGGTTCGGGGTTCCCGACGATTACGCCGAAGCGTATCTCCCGCGAATCTTGGAAAGCTTTAACCACCGTCATCCCCTCGTCGAGATTTCTGTCACTTGCGAAAATTCGCACGAACTGGCGGCGCTTACGCGTGCGGGCGCGCTCGATATCGCGCTAGTCACGGACTTCGAGGGGCTCGAGGGTTTCGAACTGATCCGCGAAGAGCCGCTCGAATGGGTCGCCTCTACGCGACTGAAGCGCACGCCGGGCGAGCCTATCCCGCTAGCCCTCGGCTCGTCGTCATGCATCTGGCGCAAGGTCGCCGACGATGCGTTGGAGGGGCGTCGCGAGCAAGTTCGAACGCTGTTTGTTTCGAAGAACTACTCGGCGATCGGCGCTGTCGTGCGCGCCGGGCTAGCGGCGACCGTGCTTCCTTTAGGCATGGCAGTCGACGGCCTCCGGGCGCTTGGTCCCGCGGAAGGTTTGCCGCAACTGCCGCTCACGCGAATGGGTCTGATTCACCGGCCGGGCGCGCTGTCAGAGGAAACAAACGCGCTTGCGGCGGCGGTCCGCGCGACAGTCGGGGAAGAGGATCGGCTCGCCGCGTAAGAGGACATTAAGTATTTTACGCGGTGGCATGAAACCCCTTCAAAATCCGTACGTATCTAACAGGTCCCGAAAAAAGGGGACGGGAGAGATACGGAGTTCACATGAGCAAGTTCAACGTTCGCGCTGCATGGTTGGCAGTCGCTCTCGCCGCGCCCCTCGCTGCGGGCCCGGTTTACGCGGAAATGACGAAGATGGTCGGCGGGGCGCCGATGTATCCGAGCAAGAACATCGTCGAAAACGCAGTCCACTCTAAGGATCATACCACGCTTGTCGCCGCCGTGAAGGCCGCTGGTCTGGTTGACACTCTGGAAGGCCCCGGACCGTTTACCGTGTTGGCGCCCACTAACGAGGCGTTCAACAAGCTGCCGCCGGGTACCGTCAAGACCTTGCTCGAGCCCGCCAACAAGGACAAGCTGACCGCCGTCCTGACCTATCATGTAATTCCCGGTAAGATGACCGCGAAAGACATCGCCGATAAGGTCGACTCGATGGGCGGACATTATAGCGTGACAACCGTTCAAGGCGCGCAGTTGAGCTTCTCGCGTATGGGCAAGGGATTGGCCGTCACTGACGCAAAGGGTCAAACCGCTATGATCTCCATTCCCGACGTGATGCAGTCAAACGGCGTTATTCACGTTATCAACACAGTTCTTCTGCCAGGTTGAAAATATTCGAACGCGGATTCTGAACAATTTAGCTGACGACCAATATAAAAGCAGGCGCACTCTTCATAATGAAGGGTGCGCCTTTTTTGTTGCGATATAAGATTCCAAGCGCTGTTCTATTAGAGCAAGATTCAATTAACCAAGGCGCCAGGAAACACTCGGATTTTGAAACAAGTTCTTAAATTTTGGGGAGCAATCTGTAGACTGTACTGCAACATTCGAGGGTTCCCGCCATGCAGTTTCGACGGAGAAACATATTTTTGTCCGCCGCGCGGGAATTTGTCCGTTTCAGGCGCTCCCAGCGGGGTACGGCTGCGATTGAGTTTGTCGCCATTGCGCCCATCTATATCGCCGTTCTGCTCGCCGGCTTACAGATCGCCGTAATCTTTATCGCTCAGGCCTACCTCGAGACAGTCGCTGAAGAGGGCGCCAGGCTGGTGCTCACCAATCAAGCAAATTCATACACGCAAGCTCAATTTCAGACCGCAATCTGCGGCAAGGTGTCTGCCCTGTTCAATTGCAGCAACATAATTGTCGCGCTTCAAGCAGCGCCGTCAACTGCGAGCGCGATTCCCGCCGCGATGCCGAAATTCGATACGACAGGAAATCTGATAGGCACGACCAACTATGCTGTCTCCGCGGCTCCCTCGAAAATGATGCTGGTGGTTCTCTACCAATGGCCAGTGATCGGCGCGCCGCTCGGATTTAGCATCGGAAATCTTGGGAATGGCTCCTATCTCATGGTTTCGACGCAAGTGTTTCAAATCGAGCTCCCCACGAGCTAACGAGGCAGCCCCCGTGAGATTTAAACCTTCATCCTTCAACGGTGCACAAGCCGAATTTCGAAAGAGTTCTCGTGGCGTGGCTACGGTGGAACTGGCTTTGATCCTGCCAATTGTGATTGGCATTCTAGCCTTAGCTACAGCCGGTGGGCAGGGCTTCAGTATTGACCGCAAGGTGGTTCTCGCGGCGCATACGGTGGCGGATCTGGTATCGGGAACGCCGTTTGAAAATGGATCACCTACAGCTGGCGCGACTCAAATCACGCAGAGCGAGCTTGACACCGACATCGCGCTGTCGGCTGAGATCATGTATCCGAATGCGCCAGCGAGTCTTCAGGTCGTCGTTTCCGAACTGTTCGTTGATGCTGCTGCAAATACAGGAACGGTAATCTGGAGCGAAGGGTGCAATGGCGCCACGAAGCTGCCGGTTAATTCGATAATTGCGCTCGATCCGTCTTACGCAAAAACCGGGGCGCCCTATTTGATTTTCGGGCAAGCGAGTTACACGTTCCAGCCGTTGGGCATCCTCTATCCCACCGCAACTGTAAACCTCTCGTCCACTGAAACGCTCACCATCCGCAACGGCGCGCAGATCACCGTTCAGTGGGGAACCTCGAGCTGTTCGGTCCTCAGTTAAACCGCAGGTTCGAATGTCTCTTTTGACAATACTTAGGCAGGTGCGCACGCACGCGTCGGCGGTCAACGCGACACGACTTGAGCAGGCTCAGCTTACACTTTGTAAACGGTTAAAATACCTTCCATGTTTTGCATAAAAATATTGCACTAATTTGTACGTGAGTTTCACACTTGAATGGTACTCCGTTGTAGCCCCGACAGGTGGGCGGAAAGCATAGGTCGAACGTGATGTTGCAACTTGCTCGCCGCCTACGATTAGATCGTCGCGGCAATGTAGCCCTGATGTTCGCGCTCAGCGCGCCTGTGCTCCTCTATGCGGTGGGCGTCGCCGTAGATCTCAGCCGCGCGCAAATGGTGCATACAAGAATGAACGCCGCGGCTGACTCGGCTGCACTTGCCGCACTCACCCCGGCTATGCTGCAAAGCAGCGCAAGCGTTGCTCAGGCTGCTTCCGTTGCAATGTTCAACGCGAAGGTGTCCGGCATTAGTTCGCTTATCCCTGCTAATACGGTCGTAACGGCGACAATCACTAACCCTGGCGGGAATGTGTTAAAGCGCCAAGTCGTTGTCACCTACACCGCGCAAACATCAACGATATTTTCCGGAGTTCTCAAGTCGGCCTCGATTGGAGTCGGAGGAAACTCGACCGCAGTTGCATCAATCCCTCCTAACATTGACTTCTATCTTCTGCTGGACAATTCCCCGTCGATGTCGCTGCCGACTTCGAGCGCGGGGATTACGAGCATGCAAAACTTGACTCCGCTCGAAGGCGGCTGCGCCTTCGCTTGCCATCAGGCGGGAACCAACAATTCAGACACCGCGGGAAACCCCTGCTCCGATGGAAGCTCGCCGACAGTAAACAATGGGCATTTCTGCGCTGCGAAGAACAAGGCCGGAAAAGCGATCTATCAAATTGATAATTTTGCTCTCGCGCGCTTAAACAACATTCCGTTGCGTCTCGATGAATTATCGAGCGGCGTCTCTGAACTGATGACAACAGCCAACAGCTATACAAATTCCACCCAGTTCTCCACGCCGCCGAGTTATCGCTTTGCTGCGTACCAAATGGATTTGCCATGGACGGTAGGAACCACAGATTATAGAATCATGAGCCTTACGTCGAATTACGTCTCGAGCTGGCAGTCTTCTTCGTCCAACTTCGGCGTTATGGAAATGTTTCAAAATAGCACCGGCTGCACCGATTCAACCTGTACTACAGGAACCGCCTTCAACGACGTGGCTACCAACTACGATGTCGCTTTGAGCAGCATCAACTCCATTATGCCGGCTCCCGGAAATGGAACTAATCTGCCTGGGGATCAGCCTCAAGAAGTTCTGTTCTTTGTAACCGATGGTGTCGAAGACGAGCAGAGCGGAGGCTCGCGTCTCATCCAGGCAATCAATACCAATGGCGCGACCAATTACTGCAATGCCATCAAGGCTCGAGGGATCCAGATTGCAATTCTGTATACGGAATATCTGCCGGTTCCCAACAATAGCTTCTACGTATCCTACGTGCAGCCGTTCCAGCCAAATATTGGCCCGCAGCTACAGGCTTGCGCCTCCCCAGGTCTTTTCTACGATGCCGTGATCGGCACCGACCTCGGGAAGGCGCTATCTACTTTGTTCCAAGCTGCAGCACATAGCGCCGCGTTGTCTAACTAGCCCTAAGTCCCAATCCTCGTCAGCGCTTCGTCAGGTCTGGCACCTCGACATCGAGCGCTGACGCGAGGTCAATCTGATGATCCTGTTCATCAACCAGGATCTGGCGAATTTGCTCGGCCATAGCATACTCACCCAACGCCTCGCATTGGCGTACGCGCTCGCGGTAGCTCCGAATAGTCTCATTTTCATTGTCGAGATCGAAGCGCAGCATTTCCTTTGCGTCTTTAGATGTCTTGACCGGCTTTGGAACCACGCAGGGCATCTTGCCGAGATAGTCGATTTGCCGCGAGATAATTAGCGCGTGTTTGATTTCCTCATGCGCGTGGGTCTCGAGTTGCTCGGCGATGCTCATGTAGGCTGCGCCCCTAAGCACCTGAGAATAAACGGTATAAGCAATAATCGCCTGATACTCGCGAGCGAGGTCCTCGTTAAGCAAATCATCTAGACGATCTCTTGTGATCGGTTCGCTTACCGGTACTGTGAATTGTTCAGTCATCAAAATAACCCGCAAAAGCTTGATGCGGTTTTAACTTAATCTAATACGGTTTGGTTCCTGTTGTTTAGACCAAATTAACTCCCGCAACACGTTATTCGAAAAACTCGCAAAACGTCGGCGCCACGTTTAGCGCCATAGCGCTGCTCTTGAGCGACAAAATCTTAGGCGTGCTGACTATCGGCTCGGGTCACATGTTTCGTCACATTTTAAATGGGAACTCGCACGCCGTCGCGACGTTTTGCCCGATGAAGTTTTCGTCAGGAGCATGACATGGATCGCAACGAGCAGAACATCGACAAGGTCTGGAGTCTTATGGCACAGATCGGTACTGCGATGATCGTCACCCATGACGGGCACGCTGACGAACTGCGCGCGCGACCGATGGCGGCCCATGTCGAACAAGACGACAATGCGATCTATTTTCTTACCGATGCCGATGCGCCGAAGGACCGCGAGGTTAGCGCCAACAGCAACGTGTGCGTCACATTTGCAGACAATAAGGGCGCCAAGTTCGTGTCGGTGACCGGACAGGCGGACGTCTATGAAGATCTAAGCATTGTCAAAAAGATTTGGAACACGCAGGACAAGGCATTTTGGGACAAACCGGAAAATCCCCGCATTCGCGTGTTGCGTGTCATCCCCGAGGTTGCCGAGTTTTGGGAAGGGCCCGGGATGATTGTGAGCGTGACAAAAATGTTAGTCGCCGCTGCGACAGGAACACGCCCAAGTTTCAAAGGCAGTGAGAAGGTTTCGATGTAAGTCAACCCGGGGGCTCTTCATCTGAAGGGCGCCTAGCCCTCGGGCAGGTCGCCGACGGTCTCCGCTAAAGCTTGATGTAGATCGTCGGCTAACCGCCCCAATTGCGACCGCGACAACTGGAACTTGTACCAGCTTTTGCCCAGCGGGGCTTTTCCTCCCTAATCGACGGATCGTGGCGATCCAATGCAGCGATTGCGTGCATTGCCTGAAGCGTTCAAGTTGATTGGTTATCGCCATTTTATCCGTATTGAAATTCCGTCCGATCCAAAGATAGGCAGGAATTGCAGCTAGGAATTACCGCAAACGCGGAAAGTTCCGACGTTAAGCACTGCGAGTCGCACGCCAAATCTGCATGTCGACGCCTTGCGCAGGGTCTAGCGGCAGAAACTCGGCAAACTCCAGGCCTGCTTCCTCAAGCACTTGTTCAGCATGCGGTCCGGCCGTGCAAGCGGTGAAGATGGGACGTCCACCAGGGAGCTTTACTCCATGCGCGCGCGTGAGGTGAAACGCCGTGTAACCAATCTCCAGAAAGAGATCGAACACACCCTGGCCGCCACCCGCTGCGATCTCGCCTCCCTGCGGCAGGATCGTCTCGACAACCCTCGCCCATGAAATTCGGTTAGGGTCCCACCACCAACCATCCTCCCGGCGCTCCAGTCCCGAACCGCTTCGCGACACGATGAGCCTGAGATCGCCGCGCGTATTGGGCTCGAGTTCGTGGCTATGGCGAGCGAACACAACTAGGGCGGAATTCGCCTGACTTCGTTGGTACAGTTCCCAGTCCGTGGCGTTGCGCATTATAGCAGGCACGAGCCCGTCCGCCGCTGCGATCATGTCGTCGTCCGAGACAATTGCGTAGCCATGAATTTCAATCGGGGAAAGAGCCATAGTCACCTCCTTAGCGTCTAGTTCTGACATAGGCGCTTGAGTGACCAATTGCTCGCTCGCAGGCCGCTAAAGCGTGCCAAGCAATCGATCGAGCAGGTTCTTTTCTCCCGGTCGACGGGTCGTGCCGGCGAGCGGCGTCGCGGTTGGCGCTGCGCCGCGGCGCAGAGTGGTTGGCGCGTTACGCGCGGCCTCGCCGGCTTTGTTGATAGTGAGCGGCGCGCCCAGGACTTGTGCAGGGGGTAGGGCAGGGGCGGGATTCGGGCTTGCGCCGTCTACGTTTCGCCAATCCCCAAGCGGTAGGCCAATGATCGGCACGCCCTGGTGCGCGGCTTTCATGAAACGGCTCCAGATCTCTACGGGGAGATTGCCGCCCGACACTTTCTTGGTTGGAGCGCCGTCGTCATTGCCGAGCCAGACGCCAGCGACGAGGTAGCCAGTATATCCCACGAACCACGCATCCCGCCAGTCCTGACTGGTGCCCGTCTTGCCGGCCGCCTGCCAGCCGGGCAATTCGGCCTTGCGCGCGGTGCCGGTGAGCAGCGTCTCCTGCATCATCGAGTTCATCATGGCGACATAGGCGGGGTCGATCACGCGCCCATTGTTCGCGTTGCGCCGTTGGTACAGGAGCTTGCCATTGGCGGTGCGCACGCGCGCGATCACATGCGGCTGCACGCCGATGCCCCCGTTGGCGAAGGCCGCATAGGCGGTGACGAGTTCGAGCGGCGTGACCTCCGATGTGCCCAGCGCAATCGAGGCGTTCGGCGCCAGATCGGAGCTAATGCCGAGGCGATGCGCGACACGCACAATCGCCTTGGCGCCAACTTCCAGACCTAGCCGCACCGCGACCGTATTAAGCGAGAGCGACAGCGCCTTAGTCAGCGTCACCGGCCCGAAATATTCATGCGAGTAGTTCTCTGGCGTCCAGCCCTTTATCGAAATCGGAGCGTCTTCTCTCAGGTCGTCAGGCCGCGCACCATTTTCCAGCGCGGCGAGATAGACAAAGGGCTTGAAGGCGGACCCGGGCTGGCGTTTCGCCGCGATTGCCCGGTTGAACTGACTGTCGGCATAGTTCCTGCCACCAACAAGCGCCTTGACCGCGCCTTCGGGATCGAGCGCCACCACAGCGCCTTGGTCAACGCTGTACTTCTGGCCTTTGGCGTTGAGCTCGTCCGATAGCGCTCGCTCAGCTTCGCTCTGCATCTTCGGGTCGATCGTGCTCGTCACTACGATGTCTTCGTCGATGGCGCCGACGGTGTCATCGAGCATGTCCATCACGTAATCTGCGGCGTAGCCGATCGAACTGGCCCCCTTGTCGCGCACCACTTGGGCCGGCGACCCCAGCGCGAGCTTGGCCATCGCGGCGGTGATGTGCCCCTGTTCCGCCATCGCGGTGATCACTTGCGCGGCGCGTTCGTTGGCGCCTTTCAAATTGTGATTCGGCGCGAGGCGAGTTGGCGATTTCATAAGACCCGCAAGCACGGCGGATTCGGAGAGCGATACGCTCCGAGCGCTCTTGCCGAAATATTTCTGCGACGCCGCTTCGACTCCATAGGCGCCCGAACCGAAATAGACTCGGTTAAGATAAAGTTCGAGGATCTGGTCCTTGGAATATTTGCGCTCGAGCCAAAGCGCGAGGATCGCCTCCTGAATTTTTCGAGAGAACGTGCGCTCCTGGGTCAGGAACAGATTCTTGGCGAGCTGCTGGGTCAGCGTGGAGCCGCCCTGCATCCCGCCGCCCGATCCCGCGACATCGCGCAACCCCGCGCGAAGAATGCCGATGGGATCGATACCAAAATGCTCGTAGAACCGCCGGTCCTCGATGGCGATAAACGCTTTCGGCAGATAGGGCGGCAATTCGCTGAGGTGAACCGCTGCGCCGCCAGTGTCGCCGCGATTTGCCAGCAGGCTGCCGTCAGAGGCGAGGATCGCGATATTGGGCGGACGCTTGGGGATTGCGAGCTGGTCGATAGGCGGCAGCTGGCTCGCGTAAAAGGCGAACAGGCCGGCAAGCCCGATCACCCCCCAGACGCCGAGGACGAAGCTCCAGTAGAACAGCCAGCCGACTATGGAGCGCCGCGGCTTTCGCGTGCCGGCCTGCTTGCCCGCCTTGGCCTTGCCACGGGAGCGAGGCCCGTCCTCCGGGTCGGCGCGCAGATCGTGACTGCGCGCCGGCTCCTCGAAGCGCGGCTCGATGCGTTGGCTCGATCGCTTGCCGCCGCTCCTGCCGAACATGCGCTTTCCGAACTCCGATCTTCGGGGAGGTCCCGACGCGAGATCAGCAAACAAAAGTAATGCGGGCGAATTAAGGGCGGGTAAAACGGGCGGCGGCGGAGCCGTCCAGCGCCCCTCAGCTTGTGCGCGACATGGGGCCAAGAAGCTCATGAAACCAGCATCGGCTTGGCATTGCTGGCACTATACCATCTGGTAACCAAACGACGCGATCTGCTCTATTGAGACAGCGCCGAACGTCGGCGCAAGCGCATATTGCAGACCTTTGTTCAATCAAGCATATTATCCGCCATGCGGCGAAGCTGCCCAGCTAAGGAGTCTGCCTCGGTTGGCGTGAACCCGTCCAGAGCCCGATCGGTGCGCGCGAGCACGTTCGGCAGGATGCGGCCGAACATAGTGTCGCCATGCGGCGTCAGCGAAAGGGAAATGCGACGCCGGTCACCGGGGCTAGTCCGACGAGCAATCAGGCCTTCGCCCTCCACCTGTGAAACGATGCGCGTGAGCGTCGTTCGGTCGACGCTAGCAAGCTCGGCCAGGCCGCCCCTCGAACATTCGCCCTGATCGTGCACAACCGCCATCACGCGCCAGCGCGAGTCGTCGAGGCCAAATTCTGCCAGGTCGCGACTGATCGCGCGGGTGCGGCGCGTCAAGATCTGCGTGAAATAGAAAAATAGATGGTTCTCCAGCCGGAAACGCCGCACAGATTTGTGCGCGTTATAAGTCCAGAGGGGCGACAGATCTTTCCTACTTTGAGCGTCGAAGAGAATCTAATCGCCACCGCAGCCACGCGGGGACGTGCGCTGAAGTGGCGGCTAAAGTCAGTCTACGCGCCGTTCCCCCGGCTGGCCGAGTGGCGGCGCCGTTTCGGCGACCAACTCTCCGGCGGCGAACAACGGATGCTCGCGATTGGTCGCGCTTTGATGACCAATCCCAAGCTGCTTGTGCTCGATGAGGCAACCGAGGGTTTGGCGCCGCTGATCCGCGCCGAAATCTGGTCTAGCCTGACCAAGCTCGAGGCCGACGGCCAAGCGATTCTCGTCGTCGACAAGAACCTCGGCGCGCTGCGGCGTCTAGTCGATCGCTTTTTCGTGCTCGAAACAGGCCGCGTGGTCTGGAACGGCGCCAGTGCCGAGGCGGTTTGCGCGGCCGGAAGCGATTCAACGTCATCTTCACGTCGTCGGCGCAGAGCCGGCGCCGATTGTCGAGTAACCCAAGGGAGCGCGTCATGCACAAGTTGAACCCAGGAATTACGCGGGCAGGCGAGGGCCTCGATCATATCGCCTGGAACATTCTAGGGCAGACCTACGTCTCCAAATCGATCAGCGAACACGCTTTCGCCTGGCATGCGACTTTTCCGCCCGGCACGTTCGTTCCGCCGCACATTCATCCGAACCAGGATGAGTATGTCTACATGTTCGAAGGCGAACTCGAAATGATGATCGAGGGGCGGTTGGCCATCGCCAAATCCGGCGATCTCGTCCGCATGCCGATGGGCCTGCCACACGGCATCTCGAACAAATCCGACTATACCGTCAAATGCCTGTTCTGGGTGACGCCGACAGGGCGGCTCTACGATCTCTTTTGGGCGATCCACAACATGCCCGAGCAGTCGCCCGCTGAAGTCGTCGCGCTGGCGGCCAAGCACGAAGTGGATTTCCTGCCCCCGCCCGAAGAGAGCAAATAAGGAGAGCGCCATGACGGTTCTCATCGCCGGCGGGGGCATCGGCGGCCTGACTCTCGCCCTTATGCTGAAGCGACGCGGCATAAAGGCCGTCGTCTACGAACAGGCAAGCACAATCCGTGAGGTCGGCGTCGGCATCAACATCCTGCCGCATGCCGTCAAAGAACTCGCGGCCCTCGATTTGCTGCCCGCGCTGGATGCGGTTGGGATTCGCACTAAGGAATTGATCTATCTGAACCGGCTGGGTCAGCAGGTCTGGAGCGAGAAGCGAGGCACGGACGCAGGATTCGAATATCCGCAATTCTCCATACACCGTGGCCGATTGCAGAAATTGGTGCACGACGCCGTTCTGAGGGAACTCGGCCCCGATTGCGTCCGCACCGGTCTGCGCCTCGGGGGTTTTGAGCAAGACGAGGGCGGCGTCACCGCGCATTTCGTCGACTCGCGCTTTGGCGCCTCCAGCGAGACCGTTCGCGGCGACGTGCTGGTTGGAGCAGACGGAATTCATTCCGTTGTTCGTCGCAAATTCTATCCGAACCAAGGAAGCCCGAGTTGGCAGGGCGCGATGCTGTGGCGCGGCTGTTTCGAGTGGCCGAAATTTCTGAGCGGCGCATCAATGTATATTTGCGGCGGCATGGGCGTAAAGCTCTCGCTTTATCCCATCGCGCCTGGCTCGACCGAGCTGACGAGGCTCACCAACTGGGCGATCGTTGTCCGCGTCGCCGACGGCGAAATCACGCCGCCGCCTTCGGATAGTTGGTCGCGCACAGGGCGCATGGACGAGATCGCGCCATTCTCGCGGCGGTTCATGGCGCCCGGTGTCGATGTCGAGGCGCTGGTGCGCGCGACGCCGACCGCGTGGGAATATCCCATGTGCGACCGCGATCCGTTGCCGCGTTGGAGCTTTGGCCGCGTGACGTTGATGGGCGACGCCGCGCATCCCATGTATCCCGTCGGCTCCAACGGCGCCGCGCAAGCGATACTCGACGCACGCTGTTTGGCGGATGCTCTGAAGAAGGCGGATCACCCGATGCGCGCGCTGCACGATTACCAGGAGGAGCGCCTCGCCAAGACGGCAGAGATCGTGCGGCTTAATCGCAAAGGCGGCCCCGAGCGTGTGATCGACGAGGTCGAGAAGCTTGCGCCTGCGGGCTTCGATCACGTCGATCGCGTGCTTGGGCATGCCGAGCGCGAGGCGATCGTGAAAGGCTATGCGGGAAAGGCAGGGTTCGCGCTGAGCCAAGTAAACAAGTAGCGCGGCGCGGCGCCGTGGCTTACGTTACAGCGGCGCGGGTCTGAAACTCCGCACGTTCCCACAACCGCTCCGCAATCACACTTTCCAGGATTGTCGAGGCGCCAATCACGTCGGCCTTGTCGATATAGAGCGGCGTGAAACCAAAGCGCATGATGTCGGGCGCGCGGAAATCGCCAATCACGCCGCGCGAGATCAAAGCCTGCATTGTGGAATAGCCGTGCTCGAAAGCGAATGAGACTTGGCTGCCGCGCGAGAGTCCGTCGCGCGGACTGGCGAGGCGCAGCATCGGGCAGCGGCGCTCGACCTCGGTGATGAAAGTCTCGGAGAGTTCGAGAGATCGCTTGCGCACATCGTTGATGTCGACGTCCTCCCACGCGTCGAGCGCGGCCTCCAGCACTGTCATTTGGATCACAGGCGGCGTGCCCACACGCAGCCGTTCGACGTCGGGCGCCGCGCTATATGCGAGGTCGAACGCGAACGGGGCGGCGTGACCAAGCCAGCCCGACAGGGCAGGAATCGTTTGCTCAATGAGGTCGGGCCGCGCATAGATGAACGCGGGGGCGCCCGGGCCGCCGTTCAGATATTTGTAGGTGCAGCCCACGGCGTAGTCGACCTGCAAGCCGCTGAGATCAACCGGCATCGCGCCCGCTGAATGGGCGAGATCCCACAGCGCGATCGCGCCTGTTTGGTGCGCACGGTGCGTGAGTCCCGCCATGTCATGTAGACGCCCGGTGCGATAATCGACCTGCGTCAGCATCATCACCGCGACGGTCTCGTCGAGCGCCGCCTCCACCTCGCCGGGTTCCACCACCTTCAGCTCCAGCCCGCGCCCAATCATGCGCAGCAGGCCGTCCGCCATATAGAGGTCGGTGGGGAAATTCCCGCTATCGGACAACACCACGCGGCGTTCGGGCCTCAGCGCCAGCCCTGCCGCAAGCGCCTGATAGACCTTGATCGAGAGCGTGTCGCCCACCACCACCGTACCCGGCGCCGCTCCAATCAATCGAGCGATGCGGTCGCCAACGCGGCGCGGCTGCGCCATCCAGCCCGCCTGATTCCAGCCGCGGATCAGCAATTCGCCCCATTCTTGCCGGATCGCGCGCTCCGCCGCAGCCATGGCGGCGATCGGCAGCGGCCCCAACGAATTGCCGTCGAGATAGATTACGCCTGCGGGCAAGTAGAACAGGCGCTTGGTTGCGGCGAAATCGGTCATGGTTGAGGATTCGCTTTGAGGCGGAAGCGCTGGATTTTTCCCGTCTGGGTCTTCGGCAGCGCCTCGATGAAAACCACCGAGCGGGGGTATTTGTAGGGCGCGATGGAAGCTTTCACGTGGTCCTGCAGCAGCTTCACCATCAGCGCATCGCCAATTTCGCCTTCCTGCAGCACGACGTGGGCTTCGACGATCTGGCCGCGCTCATCGTCTGGCCGTCCAACCACGGCGCATTCACGCACGGCGGAATGCGACAGCAACGCCGCCTCGATCTCCGGCCCGGCGATGTTATAGCCGGCCGTGACGATCATGTCGTCGTTGCGCGCGGCGAAGTGGAAATAACCTTCCTCGTCCTGAACAAAAGTGTCGCCCGTCAAGTTCCAACCATCGCTGACGTAGCCCTTCTGACGATCGTCTGCGAGATAGCGGCAGCCGGTCGGTCCGCGCACCGCGAGACGCCCCGAAACGCCGCGCGGAACTTCGTTCATGTGCTCGTCAACTACGCGCGCCTCATAGCCGGTCACCGGCTTTCCCGTACACGAGGCGCGCGAGTCTCCGAATCGGTTGCTGATGAAAACATGCAACATCTCGGTGGAGCCGATCCCCTCCAGCATTGGCTTGCCGGTCTTTTTAATCCAGGCGTCGTAAACGGGGGCGGGAAGCGTTTCGCCTGAGGAGACCGCGGCGCGTAACGAGGAGAGATCGGCGCCGGCGTCCATCGCGGCGAGCATCACGCGATAGGCGGTCGGGGCCGTGAAACATATGGTTGCGCGATGGGCTTGAATAAGCTCGATCATATTGGCGGGCGAGGCCTGCTCGATCAACGCCGCCGCCGCGCCAAAGCGCAACGGAAAAACCGCGAGACCGCCTAGGCCGAAAGTAAATGCGAGCGGCGGCGAGCCGACGAAGACATCGTCCGGCCTTACGCCCAGCACCTCTTTCGCATAGCCGTCGGCGATGATCAGGAGGTCGCGATGAAAATGCGCGGTCGCCTTGGGTTGACCTGTCGTGCCCGAGGTGAAACCAAGCAACGCCACGTCGTCGCGCCCCGTTTTCGCCGCCTGGTAGCGTGCCGGCTTGTTGAGCGCGATGCGGTCGAGTTCCGCGTCATGATTGGCTGTACCGTCGAAGCTAACCACCGTCTTCAGGAAACGGCTCAACTTGGCGCAGTCGATCATCTCTTCCATCAACCGCGTATCGCAAAGCGCAAACGCGATCTCGGCCTTGTCGACAATTTTGGAGAGCTCCCCCGCGCGCAGCATCGGCATGGTGTTGACGACGACGGCGCCGACCTTGGTCGCGGCGAGCCAGCAGGCGACCAAGGCGGGATTGTTGGCCGAACGGATCAGCACGCGGTCGCCTGGCCGGACGCTATAGTCTTCGCTCAACGCATGGGCTATCCGGTTGGTCCAGTTGGTCAGCTCCCGGTAAGTGCGCCGGCGCCCATGACCGATCAGCGCAATATTGTCGCCAAAGCCCCGCTCCACCATTCGATCGGTCAGTTCGACGGCGGCGTTCAGCCATTCCGGATATTGAAAGGGGCCGAGCGGCAGATCGGGCCAGTGCTCCGGCGCGGGAAGTCCGTCGCGCGCGAAGCTGTCGACATGTCCAGATGGCCCCAGCATTTGCATGATCCCGCTCGACTCCGCGGTCGTTTTTTCTAGGCTAAGCTCTCCGCTTGGAAAGTTCAATGTTAAACGAATTTGCATTGAGGGCGTGCCGACTCCGGGTTAGACATTGGTGAATAGGAGCCGTGCCCGATGATCACCGACTGGGACGACGCTTACGCTAATTCCAGCCATATTCCGGGCGCCGCGCTTTTTGCACCCCGCTGGGCCACGCGCGCGTCGGAATATCGCGAGGCGCTCAGCGTACAGGGCCGAGCGAGGCTGGACCTCGCCTATGGCGAAGCGGAGCGCGAGAGGTTGGACCTTTTTTTGCCCACGGGACCGCCCAAGGGTCTGTTCGTGTTTGTCCACGGCGGCTACTGGATGGCGTTCGACAAATCAATTTGGTCGCACTTGGCTGAGGGCGCGGTCGAACGCGGCTGGGCGGTGGCGCTGCCGAGTTATACGCTCGCGCCGGCCGCTCGCGTCAGTGAGATTACGCGGCAGATCGCGCGCGCGGTCGAGTTCGCCGCTGCCTTCGTGACCGGCCCGTTGCGTCTCAGCGGCCATTCCGCAGGTGGGCAACTCGTTACGCGAATGATCTCGCATAATTCACCGCTCGCGCCTGAGGTCGCGGACCGGGTCGAGCAAACAATCTCGCTCAGCGGCGTGCACGATCTGAGGCCGCTGCTGATGACCAAAATGAACCAGAAGCTGCGGTTGGACGAGGCGGAGGCGCAAGCCGAAAGCCCCGCGCTGCTGCGCCCCCGCAACGCCGCTCGACTTGTCTGCTGGGCCGGCGCGGAGGAGTTGCCTGAGTTTGTTCGCCAGAACGCGCTGCTGGCCAACATCTGGACCGGCCTGGGCGCGGACGCCAGGGCGGTTCTCGCTGCGGGTAAGCATCATTTCGACGTGATTGAGGATCTCACTGATCCCCAAAGCGAACTGGCGCGCCTCTGCGCACCTT
>JAYTRP010000132.1:0-2037 GCA_043746145.1 Hyphomicrobiales bacterium
CATTGTTCACGCCTCCGAGCTATACGAGCCTCATTCGACGAGATCGAATATCGAATACAGACTTGATATTTTTGTGTCTAGAGGCATTGCGGCGCGGGCGAGGCGGTGGCCTGAAGCGGGCAATGCCGTGGTTGCGACTAGCGAAGTTCAGTCGAAAAGCGAAACGATTTCCAGCGGTTCGGCCAGCGTCTCCAGCACCAGATTATCGCCGTCGCCGAAGCGCTCGATAATCAGGAACTCACTGGTTTCGGCGAGCGCGATGAGCGGGTGATGCCAAATGTCGCGACGATAGTTGATCCCTTGGTTGGCTGCGACGCGGAATGCCTGGATTGCGTTCGAATCGAGCTTTCCGGCGGGCGCCGCCAACACCAACCAATCGCCGCCCTTGATCGTGAAGAACGCCTGACTTCCCAGGGGGTGGCGCTCCATGACCTCGACGCGGAGGGGGAGGACGCGAGGCGCCGTGCGCACGACGTTCACGCCGACACGCCCCCCACCGGTCGCCACATCGACATGCGCGAGATCGCGATAGAGCTCAGCCAAGCCACCGTTGGCGACGATGTCAGGCTTTCCCGACACCTCGATCACCTCGCCATAGGGAAGAAACGCCTCGCGCGTGAGGGGGCGAACGCGTAAACGACGCAGCGCGGGGCGGGAAGTTGCATCAGGCTCTGACAAGGCGGGAAACTCCGATCATGAAAGCTGCTCAGTTTACGACAGACGCGGTTACGCCCAATTGCGCGCGTAATCGACCAGCCGCAACGCTGTGGTCGGTCGTCAGTCTTTGACCTTAGTTTCGGGCCGGTCACGGCCACTGGCCTGTTCCTCGCGCCACTCACCAGCCGAATCCTCGTACTGAATGGGCCCGCTTTCGCCGGGCGCGCGCTGCTCGCCGGCCGCGCGGGCAGCGGCGGCGTGCGCGAGTTCGTGGGTTGGGAATGTCTCGGAAACAGTCGCGCCCATCCTGTAGGCCCAACCGCCGTCATGCTGAATGACCTCGTAGGTAACCGCACTCATCGCTGGACCTTTCGCTAAATCGCCATATCGCTATAGCGCCTCGGCCACGCGGCGCAAGTTTGCGCGTAGCGCTTGCCTGTCACGGGCGTTTCAACTCGCCATTTGCGCCACCGGATCTCCCGCCAAGGTCGTTCGCCGCACGTCGCGCACCTCGGCGGAATCAAACCTGCGCGCCCGGTGCGTGGTCGTCCGGTTATCCCAGACGACGAGATCGTTGACGCGCCACTTGTGGCTGTAAACGAACCTGGGTTGAGTCGCGTGCTCCATGAGTTCGCGCAGGAACATTCGCGCTTCCGGAACTGTCCAACCGACGATTGTTCCGGCGTGGGACGAGAGGAATAGCGATTTTCGCCCCGTTCGCGGGTCGAGTCGGACGAGGCGATGTTGCACGGGTCGGAAATCCTCGCGCTCCTGCTCGGTGAACTCGGTGAAACCGATCGTATCGCGGGAGTAAAGCAGCGAATGCTCGCAGACGAGGTCATCGATCTCGCTCTTCGTCCGCTCGTCGAGCGCGTCATAGGCCGCGCGCATATCGGCGAATTCCGTGTCGCCGCCGTGCGAGGGAATGATCCGGCCCGACAGCAGCGAATAGCCAGCCGTCAACGACCGAAATGAACTATCGGAATGCCAAAGGCGATCGCCGAGCTTGAACAACCAGACCCGATCGTCTGCACGCATCCGCTCGCCTCGCTTATCGAGGTTGGAAAAATCGGCGATGCCTGGTCCGAGCCGCTCCTGCTCGCGCTTGCGCACGTGACCCGGCGCCTCGTGGCGCTCTAACTCGCCAAACTTGCGCGTGAAGGCGAGTTGCTGTTCGTCAGTCAGCGGCTGGTCCCGAAAAGCGAGAACCGCGAACTCGAGCATGGCGGCGTTGATCGCGGCGACATCTTTATCGCCGGGGGGCCGACGGCAATCTATTTGACGGATTTCCGCAGCAAATTGGGAGTTGATCGGGACGATCTCCATTGCATTCCTCCTGTCGTTCGCCGGAGCGCACGGGCGTTTAATTGTTGGCGGCGC
>JAYTRP010000133.1:0-6508 GCA_043746145.1 Hyphomicrobiales bacterium
TTAACATGGACCATCGGATCACGATTTCACCCGTTCACGACCGCGTCGTCGTGCGTTGGCGCGGTCAGGTCGTCGTCGATACGACGCATGCGCTTGAACTTCGCGAGGCTTCCTCTCCCTCGGTGCTTTACTTGCCGCGCGCGGATGCGGACATGAAGGCGTTCGAGCCGACGACGCGACACACGACATGCCCCTTCAAGGGCGTCGCGAGCTACTTTACGCTGCGCTCCGAGAGCGCGTCCGACGACAATGCGGTGTGGAGCTACGAGACCCCGAAGGCCGGGGTCGAACAGATCCGCGAGCATCTCGCTTTCTATCCCGACAAGGTCGAAATCGCGCGCGAGCGTGCCTGAAGCCGTTCGCTGGGTATCGCGCGACATGTCGACTGAATCGTTCAAATCCGCGCGCGACCTTCTGCTCGCGCTGCGCGATAATTACGATTTCGCCCGCTCGGGTTTCACATGGCCGCGTCTGAAGCGCTTTAACTGGGCGCTGGACTGGTTCGACGCCGAACTCGCCAGGGGCGAAAACGGCAAACGACCCGCGCTGAAGATTCTCGGCGAAATGGTCGAGAGCTTCACCTTCGCCGAACTGTCGCAAGCGTCGTCGCGCGCCGCCAACGGTCTGCGCGCGCTCGGCGCCAAGCGCGGCGACCGCCTGCTGCTGATGCTTGGCAACACGCCGCCATTGTGGATCGGCATGCTGGCGGCGATGAAACTCGGCCTCGTCATCATCCCGGCGACCACGATGCTGACCGGCGCGGACATCGCGGACCGCCTGGCGCGAGGTCGGGCGCGATTCGTGATCGCGGAAGCGGGCGACAGCGCGAAGTTCGCCGCCATGGACGAGGCGGTGGTTCGCATTGCGGTCGGCGCCGCGCCAGAGGGATGGCTCGAGTTCGACTCGCTGCTGATGGCCGCCGCGAACTTTACGCCCGAAGGCTCTACGGGAGCCGACGATCCGCTGTTACTTTATTTTACGTCGGGTACGACCGCTCGGCCCAAGCTCGTGATGCACAGTCATTCCAGCTATCCCATCGGCCATCTCTCGACCATGTATGGTCTGGGTCTCAAGCCCGGCGACACGCATCTCAATATTTCCTCGTCAGGTTGGGCCAAGCACGCTTGGTCGAGCTTCTTTGCGCCCTGGAACGCGGGCGCCTGCATCGTCGCGCTGAACAAGCGTTTCGACGCTCGTGCAACGCTCGACGACCTCGTCGCGCATCAGATCACTTCATTCTGCGCGCCGCCGACCGTATGGCGCCAGTTCATTCAACTCGAACTCGAAAACTGGAAAGTGTCGCTGCGCGAAGCCAACTCGGCTGGCGAGCCGCTGAACCCCGAGGTGATCGAGCGTGTCGCCCAAGCCTGGGGACTGACGCTGCGGGACTCCTACGGCCAGACCGAAACCACTATGATCGTCGGCAATTCCGTCGGTCAAAAAGTAAAGCCGGGTTCAATGGGAAAACCGTTGCCGGGCTATCGCGTGACGCTGCTCGACACGGACGGCCTCGAAGCCGATCACGGCGAGATCGCGATCCCGCTCCATCCGCGCCCCGTCGGCCTCATGCAGGGCTACCAAGACGACGAGGGAAAGCTGCAGCCGATCGAGGGCGACTACTATCGCACCGGCGACGTGGCTTCGCGCGATGCCGCCGGCGCGATCACTTACATCGGCCGGGCCGACGACGTGTTCAAATCCAGCGACTATCGCTTAAGCCCGTTCGAACTCGAGAGCGCGCTGATCGAACATGACGCGGTGGCGGAGGCGGCGGTGGTTCCCGCGCCCGACGACGCGCGGCTGACTGTCGCCAAGGCCTATGTGGCGCTCGCCGCGGGGCAAACCGCTGACCGCGCCACGGCGCTGTCGATTCTGAGTTTCCTTAAAGATCGCCTCGCGCCTTACAAGCGCATCCGGCGGATCGAATTCGCCGAATTGCCCAAGACCATCTCTGGGAAAATCCGCCGTGTCGAATTGCGCGAGCGCGAGAATGCACTGTCTCAGCGCGGCGAGCGCGCGCCCGGAGAATTCCGGATCGAGGAGTTCCCAGAACTGAGTTGAGTTCGCGCCGCTCTGCGACGCCGCAGCCTTGCTCTTTGCGTACCGAATAGTGCAATAGGCGCAATAACTCGCGGCTGGCCGCGCTATTCCCGAGTCATCCGCCCGAGTCTTTCGCCAATGCGCCTGTCCCGCTATTTTCTCCCGATTCTCAAGGAAACGCCAAAAGAAGCGGAGATTGTCTCGCATCGGCTGATGCTGCGCGCGGGTATGATTCGGCAGGAAGCGTCGGGTATCTATGCTTGGCTGCCGCTCGGGCTCCGCGTTTTGAGGAAGATCGAGCGCATCGTGCGCGAGGAGCAAGACCGCGCGGGCGCAATCGAATTGCTGATGCCGACCATGCAATCCGCCGATCTCTGGCGCGAATCTGGCCGTTACGATGACTATGGCAAGGAAATGCTGCGCATTCGCGACCGGCACGAGCGCGACATGTTGTTCGGACCCACCAACGAAGAGATGATCACCGAGATTTTTCGCGCCAACGTCCGCACGTATAAAGACTTGCCGCTCAATCTCTATCATATCCAGTGGAAGTTCCGCGACGAGATGCGGCCGCGCTTCGGCGTGTTGCGCTCGCGCGAATTCCTGATGAAGGACGCCTATTCCTTCGATCTTGACGCTGCGGGCGCGCGCCATAGCTACATGAAGATGTTTGCGGCCTATCTGCGAACATTCGCGCGGCTCGGCCTGACCGCGATCCCAATGGTCGCCGACACCGGCCCGATCGGCGGCGATCTTAGCCACGAATTCATCATTCTCGCTTCGACCGGCGAGAGCGAGGTCTACTGCCACAAGGATTACCTCGGCTTCTCCTCTCCGCCGCAGGACGTTGCGTTCGATGACCGCGCCGCGATGGAAGCGGTGTTCGATAAATGGACCTCGCTCTATGCGGCCACTTCGGAGAAGCACATTCCCTCAGCCTTCGAGGCGATCGACCCTGAGTCTCGCATTTCAGCGCGCGGCATCGAGGTCGGCCACATCTTCTATTTCGGAACCAAATATTCGGCGCCGATGAAGGCTGTGGTGAACGGTCCCGACGGCAAGGAGCACGCCGTGCATATGGGGTCATATGGGATCGGGCCGAGCCGGTTGGTCGCCGCGATCATCGAGGCGAGCCACGATGACGCCGGCATGATCTGGCCGGAATCGATCGCCCCCTTCGATGTTGGGGTGCTCAACCTAAAAGTCGGCGACGCCGCCTGCGATGGCGCCTGCAAGCAGATCATCGCCGCCCTGGAAAACGCCGGTCGTGAGGCGCTCTATGATGATCGCGACGACCGGCCCGGCGCCAAGTTCGCCACAATGGACCTGATCGGCGTGCCGCATCAAGTGATCGTCGGGCCAAAGGGGCTCGCCGAGGGTAAGGTCGAGTTCAAGGATCGCCGCAGCGGGCAACGCGAACTGATGAGCATCGAGGCCGCAATCGCGCGGCTGGGTGGAAAGGCTTGATGGGGGCGGGAATGAGAGCGCAGCGCCTTCAGGATGAAGCCCGAGGCAGCGCCTCCGTCTCGTTTTGGCAGGTTCTCCCATGACCGCCTCCGCCCTCGACGCCGCCCCGGTCGCGCCCGCCCTCGCTGCGACGCGCCCGTTTTCCGCGTTCGAGTGGATGATCGCGTTGCGCTATCTGCGCGCCCGTCGCGCGGCAGGGTCGATCTCCGTGATCGCCGGCTTTTCCTTCTTGGGCATCATGCTGGGCGTCGCCGCGCTGATCGTGGTGATGTCGGTGATGAACGGTTTCCGGCACGATTTGCTCGATAAGATCGTCGGCCTCAACGGCCACATATTTCTTCAAGGGGTCGATACGCCGCTCACCGACTACGATGCGGTGACGGAGCGCGTGTCTAAAGTGCCCGGCGTCATGCTCGCCTTGCCGCTGGTGGAGGGGCAAGCGTTCGTGTCCTCGCCCTATGGCCAATCGGGGGCGCTCGCGCGCGGCATACGCGAGGCGGACGTCAAGCGCTTGCCGGGAGTCGGGGGCCATATCATCCAGGGCACGCTCGACGGCTTCGACGCGGGCCAAGGCGTCGCAATCGGCGCAAAGCTCGCGGAGCATCTGAGCCTGCGCATCGGCGACAAGATTACGATAATTACGCCGCATGGCGCGCAGACCCCGTTCGGGGTGACGCCGCGGATGAAGTCCTACACGGTCGCCGCGATCTTCCAGATCGGCATGGCCAACTTCGACAACACATTCCTGTTCATGCCGCTTGGCGAGGCGCAGAGCTTCTTCAACTTCGACGGCCAGGCGAACGTAATCGAGGTCTATGTCGACGATCCCGACCACATGGACCACTTGCGAGAACTCATTACCGCTGCCGAGCAGCGGCCGATGATCGACACCGATTGGCGCCAGACCAATCGCACCTTCTTCGACGTGTTGTCGGTGGAATCCTCGGTGATGTTTTTGATCCTGTCGCTGATCATCCTCGTCGCGGCGCTCAACATCGTTTCAGGTCTGATCATGCTGGTTCAGGACAAGGCGCGCGCGGTCGCGGTGCTGCGCACGATGGGCGCCACGCGCGGGGCGATTATGCGCATTTTCCTGATTACCGGTGCGACCATCGGCGTTTCGGGCACATTGTTCGGCTTGCTTGTTGGCTTGCTCGTGGCCCACAACGTCGAGCTTATCCGACGCTTTCTGAGCTGGGCGTTCGGGATTAATCTGTTTCCGGCAGAGGTTTACAATCTGCCGGGCTTGCCCAGCCATATCGAGAGTTCAGATGTGCTTGCCGTAGCCGCGATGGCGCTGGCGCTCTCGTTTGCAGCGACGATTTATCCCTCCTGGCGCGCCGCGCGGCTCGATCCCGTTGAGGCTTTACGCTATGAATGACGGCGGCGCCGCCCTCCGGCTTGAGAGCATTGAACGTCGCTACGGTACGGGCGACACGATCGTCGAAGTGCTAAGCGGCGCCGATCTCGAGCTGTGGCCCGGCCAGTCCGTCGCTCTGATCGCGCCGTCGGGCGCTGGCAAGTCGACGCTGCTTCATCTGGCCGGCCTGCTGGAGACGCCAGACGCCGGCGAGGTTCACATCGCGGGACAAGCGACGTCGCGCCTGAACGACGATCAGCGTACGGCGCTACGTCGCGGCCAGATCGGGTTCGTCTACCAATTCCATCACCTGATGCCGGAGTTCTCGGCAGAAGAGAACATCGTCTTGCCGCAGATGATCGCCGGCCTCGGACGAGCCAAAGCCGGCGCGCGTGCGAAGGAACTGCTAGAATATCTCGGCCTCGGCGCCCGCGCTCTGCACAGGCCGTCCGAACTATCGGGGGGCGAACAACAACGCGTCGCCATCGCCCGCGCGCTCGCCAACGCGCCGCGCTTGCTGCTTGCCGACGAACCGACCGGGAATTTAGACCCCAAGACCGCCGACCACGTGTTCGGGACGTTGACCGCGCTGGTGAAAGCGAGCCGCGTGGCGGCGCTGATTGCGACGCATAATATGGATATCGCGGCGCGGATGGACCGGCGTGTGACGCTGCAGGGGGGGCGGGTTGTCGAGGTTTAAGAGGGGAATTCGTGACGGCGAGCCATGCGGTCTGCCCATTCCACGAGGCTTTTTCGTCATGGCGAGCGCAGCAAAGCCATCCGCGCCGCCGCATCACCGCCCCTGGATTGCCGCGTCGCTACGCTTCTCGCAATGACGGCGAAGTCGACTTCTCGGTCTTGAAGAAAGAAGCGCGCTCGCCGCTGGCGGCGTCAAAAGCATGATCGTGTGATTTTAGTCCGTTTCGCGCGCCGCGCTCGCGACGATCTTCTCAGTATTTGGAGCTAGATAGCATCCTAAAATCCTGCGGCTGCTGATCGCGCTTTCGATCGCATCGAAGAGAGTTGCTCGCATTTGAGGGATCATCCCCAACTTGGTCCCGCCCGTCCAGAATATGCCGGCGGCGCGCGGGTACCCATCATTCAACGCTGGCTCGCGCTTTTTGGGTTGGTAGAAGACGGCGTCAGGGTGGTGCGTATTATTGATGGGGCGCGAGATATCTTTTTAACATCGGATGGCTGTTAGAAAAGGGGACACTCCGGCGGACACCCCGCCGCATCGTTTTATGACAGCTCCGGCAGCATTTGGAACAACGCTTACAGATATTCGCAACTCCGCGAAGACTAATCGCGTTCGCGCCAGATCGCCGCCTTAAACCTGTTCCACACCCTTAACTTCCGGCAGGAAGTGCTTGAACAGGTTCTCAATCCCGTGCTTCAGCGTCGCAGTTGACGACGGGCAACCCGAGCAGGCGCCTTTCATCGTTACGTAGACAATGCCGTCGCGGAAACCCTTAAAGGTGATATCGCCACCGTCGCCGGCGACCGCGGGGCGGATGCGGGTTTCGATTAGATCCTTGATCGTGTCGACGATGTCCGTGTCGCCTTCAGCGAAAAACTCATCATCCTTCGCGGCCGGGCCGCCGATCACGACAGGAGCGCCGGAGAGGAAGAACTCGGTGA
>JAYTRP010000134.1:0-6501 GCA_043746145.1 Hyphomicrobiales bacterium
GGTCCTTCAAGGCGCCCGACAGTCTGGCGAGGCGGGCTCGCAGTTCGGCGTCGGCTTCTGAGGGCGTCTTGTCGGGCATTATCTAGTCTCCCTCGCCGCGTTTGCGTGCCAAACGCGTCGCTAATATCGCCGGTCAAGTCAAATTCGTTCGCTCCTTGACCCTTGCGGGAGGGTCGGGCAAGGCAGGGGCGCTTTGACGTGGAGTGCCGCTGCGTGTCTGTTTCCAACGGTCCTATGACCCGGGGTTTTCTTTACGGCTATATCTCCGCCGCTCGACGCCGACCGCGAATCTTTGTGTGTGCGGCTCTGGCTGTGCTGGTTTATTTTTTGATCCCCAGCTCGATTCGCGAGGCGACGCGCGCGCTCATCGCTTGGAACGTCGGCGCCTGGGCGTTCATCGTGATCATCTTCATCATGATGGCGCAAAGGCCCGAAGGCTCGATTCGGTTGCACGCGGCGCAAGAAGACGAGAGGCCCGGCGCCCTCCTCTTGATTGCGATCATTGCCGCGTTGGCCGCGCTGGCCGCGATCGTCTGGGAGCTAGGTCCGGTGAAAGAGATGGCCGGCGCGGTCAAAGCAGGGCATCTTGTGTTGGTCGGCGCGACGATACTCAGCGCCTGGACGTTCATCCATCTGATGTTCGCGCTGCACTACGCCGGACATTATTATGCGGCTGCGGGCGACGCGGATGGGATCTGCGGAGGGTTGGCCTTTCCCGGCACAAACGCTCCCGGCTGGCGCGAATTCATGTACGAATCGTTCGTGATAGGCTGCGCCTGCGCGACCGCAGACGTAAACGCGACGACCTCGGAAATGCGCGCGATTTGTTTGGTCCAAGGCGTAGTCGCGTTTTTCTTCAACACCATTATCCTCGCGCTCACCATCAACATCGGCGCCGGACTGATCTGACCCGCCGCTATTTCGGAACCGCTCATGTGCGCTGACACCCTCGTGACCGCCGCGACACCGCGCGGCTTCGTCGATCGAGATCGAAGGGACATCGCCGCGTCTGACGCGATGATGACGAAGATCCGTGAGATCTATGCGCTGTACGGCTTCGAGGCGGTCGAGACGCCGTTTGTCGAGTTCACCGAAGCTCTCGGCAAATTCCTGCCCGATCTCGACCGGCCGAATGAGGGCGTGTTCTCGTTCAAGGATGACGACGAGCAATGGCTGTCGCTGCGCTACGACTTGACGGCGCCACTGGCGCGTTATGTCGCCGAGCACTACGAGAAGCTGCCAAAGCCCTATCGCAGCTATCGCGCTGGCTGGGTTTTCCGAAACGAGAAGCCGGGGCCGGGTCGCTTCCGGCAATTCATGCAGTTTGACGCCGACACGGTCGGTTCGGCCTCGTCGGCGGCGGATGCGGAAATCTGCATGATGGCGGCCGATTGTCTTGAGGCGCTCGGAATCACGCGCGGCGACTACGTACTGAAGGTGAACAACCGCAAGGTGCTCGACGGTGTCATGGAGGCGATCGGGCTGGGCGGGGCAGAAAACTCCGGCCGCAGGCTGACAGTGCTGCGGGCGATCGACAAACTCGACCGACTGGGCCTGGATGGCGTGCGGGCGCTGCTGGGCGCGGGCCGCAAGGACGAGAGCGGCGACTTTACGAAAGGCGCGAGCCTTGCGGCGTCAGCGATCGAGCGCGTGCTTGCCTATACCGCCGCGCGGGCGCAGTCGAACACGACGACGCTGGCGGCTTTGCGAACGGCGGTTGAAGGCTCTGAGATCGGTGAGGCCGGCGTGACGGAATTGAGTGAGATCGTGTCCCTGGCGCGCGCCGGAGGTTATGCCGAGGATCGTATCGTACTTGATCCCAGCGTGGTGCGCGGCCTCGAATATTACACGGGCGCGGTGTTCGAGGCGGAGCTCAATCTGGTCGTAACCGATGACAACGGCCGGCCGGTTCGGTTCGGCTCCGTCGGCGGGGGAGGGCGCTACGACGGTCTGGTCGCGCGTTTTCGCCCCGAGCCTGTCCCGGCGACCGGGTTTTCGATCGGGGTTTCGCGTCTGCTCGCAGCGCTGCGCGCGATCAAGAGCCCTATCGTTTCGGACGCGGTCACAGCGGGACCTGTAGTCGTGCTGGTCCTGGATCGCGACCGAATGGCTGATTATCAGCGGCTAGTCGCGACTTTGCGCAGCGCGGGCATTGCCTCGGAATTGTATTTGGGAACCGCGGGCATGAACGCGCAACTTAAATACGCGGACCGGCGCGGTTCGCTCTGTGCCGTGATCCAGGGCTCGAACGAACGCGACAGCGCTGCCGGCCCGCAGGTCGTGATTCGCGATCTCGCGCTGGGCGCGGAACTCGCCAAAGCGAGCAAGGACCGCTCGGATTACCTCGAAATGCGCCAACGCGCGCAGATCGCCGCGCCTCAGGCCGAACTGGTCGAACGGGTGCGTTCCGTGATCGCGCGCGGCGGCGCCCCGCTGCTGGGCTGACCGCGGCGCCGTGCTCCCCCTCTACGTCTACCTCGCCTACGGTTCCTCCCCGGCGGTTGCGCGGGAGCTGCGCTACAGCGTCGAGACGCTCCTGCCCGAAATAAGTCGCGATGCGTCGCGAGTTGCGATTTTCACGGATCGGCCGGCGGATTATCGCGACCTCGGCGTGCGGCTGATCGACGCCACGGCGTTGCTAGGGTCGGCTTTCGCTGGCGCTTACCGACATCGCATCAAGCCGATGATTCTTGCCGAGGCGCTGCGGCGTTTCGGCAGGCCATGCGTGCTGCTCGACACCGACAGTTTCATCCTTCCCGGTTTTGACGCGGCGGTGCGAGCCGCGCTCGAAAAAG
This sequence comes from Hyphomicrobiales bacterium, assembly GCA_043746145.1. Classification (GTDB taxonomy): domain Bacteria; phylum Pseudomonadota; class Alphaproteobacteria; order Rhizobiales; family Beijerinckiaceae; genus Roseiarcus. The sequence goes on from JAYTRP010000134.1 coordinate 2,796, forward strand.
GCGCGGCGATGAATTTTTTCGTGCGCCGCGACCCCTATCCCGATTTCGGCCCGTTCGAGACCGACCTGCCGCGTCTCGGATGCTATCGGCTCGACCGACGAAAGTCTCTGATGCTCAACTCGGGACTGGTTGCGGCGCGCGCCGAGCACGCGCCGCTGATCGAGGACGCGGTCGAGCTGATTTCGAGGCTGTGGGACGGCGGCCTTACGCGGCACGATATCGAACAGTTCGCGGTAGCGGAGGTTTTTCGGGTTGCCGGCATTCCCGTGGCGCTGATCGAACGCGAGTTCGAGCATTATTGTGCGCGCTGGTCGCGTCGGTACATGCGGAGACAATTGCGGCGGCGCAAAGCAAGCGAGCGTGTGGCCTTTGGCAAAACGCGGGTGCGGCTGTTCAAGGCATATTGGATTTCGAGGCTGGCCATCAGAAAGTGGCGCAGAGGTAGAAACGGACGACCCGTAAGTCCCAATAAGCAATCATAATTTGAGCGTCGACGAGCACGAGGCTCTTACTGTTTCCCACTGATAAAAACGGGCCGCCTTGCGGCAGCCCCTTAAGCGCTCTGCAAAGCGACGCCTGACGGCGGCCGGTGGTCTTCCCCAGGCATCACGCAATCGGAACGACGAACCGCGGGAAGTCGCCCGGAGCTCGGACTTTACAGTTGATTCGCATTGTCCAACTGGGTTATCATCTTTAGATGCGAATCTGGTCCCTGAGCCTGACCCTTTACCTTAGCCGCCCGGCGCTCTGAGAGCGTCGGGACGCTTACGTTCGTATTCGCAGTTTCGGTATAGACTACGCGCGCGAGAGCCTCTTTGAGGCCGCGCTGGACTTGCAAGGCTCCGCCATGAACCGCATGCCTATTGAGAAATATCGCGCCTTCCAACCGATTGTGCTGCCCGACCGGCAATGGCCGTCGCATTCGATTACAAAGGCCCCGATCTGGTGTTCCGTCGATCTTCGTGACGGCAATCAGGCGCTGGTCGAGCCGATGGGCGTCGAGCGCAAGAACCGTATGTTTGACCTGCTTGTAGGCCTGGGCTTCAAAGAGATCGAGGTCGCCTTTCCCTCGGCGTCGCAAACCGATTTTGATTTCGTCCGGTCGATTATCGAAAACGGCAAAGTTCCCGACGGCGTCGCAATCCAGGTGCTGACGCAATGCCGGCCGGAGTTGATCGAGCGTACGTTCGAGGCCGTCAAGGGTGCCAAGAAGGTCATCCTGCACTTCTATAATTCAACCTCGACCTTGCAGCGCGATGTCGTGTTTCGCACCGACCGGCGCGGCGTGACCGACATCGCCGTTGCGGCTGCCCGACAGATCAAGGCGCTTGCGGCGGCGGCGCCTGAGACAGAGTGGGTATTCGAATATTCGCCCGAAAGCTTCACAGGCACCGAGCTCGAATTCGCGCTGGAAATTTGCGAGGCGGTCAAAGACGTGATCCGGCCGACCTCGCGCAACCGGCTCATTCTAAATCTGCCCGCCACCGTCGAAATGGCGACGCCGAATAACTACGCCGACGCTTTCGAGTGGTTCGGCCGGCGCATCTCCGACCGGGATAGTGTGATTTTGTCGGTGCATCCGCACAACGACCGGGGCACGGCGGTGGCGGCGGCCGAACTTGCTTTAATGGCGGGTGCGGATCGTGTCGAAGGCACCTTGTTCGGCAATGGCGAGCGCACTGGCAATGTCGACATCGTGACGATGGCGTTGAACTTGTTCACCCAAGGCGTCGATCCTGAGTTGGACCTCGGCGACATTAACGCGGTGCGCGAGACGGTCGAGCACTGCAATCAACTGCCCGTGCATCAGCGCCATCCCTATGTCGGCGAACTCGTCTACACGGCATTCTCCGGTTCGCATCAGGACGCGATCAAGAAGGGCTTTGAAGCGCAAGAGAAGCGCAACGATCCCGTGTTCCAGGTGCCCTATCTGCCAATCGACCCCAAGGACGTCGGGCGCAGCTACGAGGCTGTGATCCGCATCAACAGCCAGTCGGGCAAAGGCGGCATCGCTTATTTGCTCAAGACCGACCACGGCCTCGACTTGCCGCGGCCGTTGCAGGTTGAATTCTCCCGGATCGCGCAGGCGCTGATGGACGACGAGGGCAAGGAGCTGACGTCTGACGATATCTGGAAACTATTCCAGCAGACCTATTATCTCACCGATGCGCCAATGACGCTGGTTAAGACGCAGCTCGCGCCGACCGGCCCCGACAACCGCGAGCTGATCGCCAAACTGCGCAAGGCTGATGGCTCGACGCTGACTCTCGAAGGCGAAGGCAATGGCCCGATCGACGCTTTTGTGGACGCCCTGAAGCGCGGCTTTGGAATCGAGTTCTCGTTCCTCGACTATCACGAGCACGCTGTCGGGCGCGGCGCCAACGCCACTGCGGCGAGTTACGTCGAGATCCAGGACACGCACGGGCGAATCATCCACGGCGTAGGCGTTGATCCGAGCATCGTAACGGCGTCCATCAAGGCGACGCTGAGCGCGGTGCAAAGGTTGATGGCGACAAACTGACCCGCAACGGGAGCGATCAGTCCCGAGGCGGATTTGCCAGCGCCGCGGCCAGGGTTTCGATGCGAAGGCTCATCTCGTGTATCTCCGCATTGAGCGCCTCCGCGCGCGCATGCGCCGCCTCTCGCGCCGCGATCTCGTGCGCAAGCGCTGCGGCGTCCGCTTCCGTGCGTTGATCCCGGAGCCTGCGGACCTCGTGAAGTTCGTCGGCGATAGTCAACGCCGCCATTACCACGAGCCGCTGATCGCCGATCTCGCCAAACGAGGCGCGCATCTCGATGATTTTGCTATCGACAAGTTTCGACAGCGACTCGAGATGCTGTTCTTCGCCGGGGCTGCATGCGAGTCGATAGGCGCGGCCGCCGATAGTTACGCTGATTTGCGCCATGATGCGCCTTTCCCGGGGTTCGTCAGGGCGCGCGGGCGAGCACCCGCTCGAGGGTAGCAACCGCGTGGGCGATCCGCGTGGACGCTGCCGCATTGGCGGCGGCCAGCGCACGGTTCGAATCGAGAGCGCCGTCGAGTTCGACAGCTAGCCGCGATCGATCATCCTGCATGAGCGAGAATTCTTCGTCGGCGTCGGCGCGCTTTGCATCCTGACGGTTTCGTCGTTCGATCGCGGTTTCCAGCAGATCGAGCGCCGCCCTTATACGCTCTATCGAGGGCTCGACAGGATCCGCGTTCATTGCCAGTCCATAGGTTGCGCCGACGAGTTTATGCGAGACTTTAAGCGAGCGTCAACGCTGCGGTGCTAGCCGGCTCCCGCGCGAGCGCCTCCGTCCCCATGTATTTGCGCGGATCAAGCGGCGATTGAGCAATTGACAGGGATAAAATGGGACGATTCGGAGCGTTCGCGCCTTGTATTTCACGGACGCGCGGATCACTGGACTTTGGCGCGCGGTTCCCTGATTAGAGTCGCCTAAGGCGTTTGCAGGCGAGCCGACGTTGGATCGGCTCGATCCATGCTCAACGGAGGCGACGAAAATGGCGGTACGGGTAGCGATCAACGGTTTCGGGCGCATCGGGCGCAACATCCTTCGCGCAATCGTCGAATCGGGGCGAACGGACATCGAGGTGGTGACCGTCAACGATCTCGGTCCCGCCGAGACCAACGCCCACTTGCTGCGCTTCGACAGCGTGCACGGGCGCTTTCCCCACTCTGTCGAGGTCGACGGCGACTGGATGAAT
>JAYTRP010000135.1:0-6497 GCA_043746145.1 Hyphomicrobiales bacterium
AATTGATAGCTCAAAAGCCTTTTGGTGAGACCGTCATCATCGACAAACCGTACGACGCATGTGTTGAAAGCGTGACAGGATCACAACACTTATGCGACATCGGATCCAATCCGAATAGAGTCCATAATGAGTCCATAAAGAGTCTATTGAATCAAAAGATTACCAGCAAAGCACTGGAGTCAGCGCGAAGGAACGAGAGGGAAATGCCGTGGGAGCCGCGCCAAATCTCGAAAGCTGGATCGCAATCACGAGCAAACTCGCGAAGCGTTCTGAAACTGACACGTGGATGATTTCAAGGCGTTGGCGAAAGAGCATAAAATTATCGACAATTTTATATAGGTCGCGCTTGAGGGAGGCGCTCTGCGGCAGCGCTGAAATTGAGTTGCTCGCCCTCGCCCCCTATGCGATATTCCGGGCACGGAAGTTAAATAGACGAACTGAGCAGTTGCGAAGAACATGACAGAAAAAAAGGCGGCTAAAATGTCTTGTTCTTTTCTGATACCAATAGATTCGCACGACTGATCACGTGTCGCTGCCTGGGTACTATGCGGAGCTCAGATGAGCGAGCGTACCACAGCTGAATACTAAAATATGGGCAACAACGCCACAGAGGGCGGTCTGTGGAAGGAGCATCTATGTCAATGCAGGGTCGCTTGGGCTTTGCGGGGGAAGTTACTGCAGAGGCAACTTACACGACGTTGAGGGAAGATACGCGAGCGGTGCTTGTGGATGTGCGCACGAATGCAGAGTGGCAGTTCGTTGGCGTGCCTGATCTTCGGGAAACGTCGAAGGTCCCCATTTTCGTGGAATGGAAGACCTTTCCAGCCATGCAAGCCTCGGCGGATTTCGTCGAGCGTGTTTCTGCGGCGTTGCGCACGAGCGGCGCGGCCGAGGATTCGCCGATTTACTTCCTATGTCGCTCTGGGGCGCGATCACGCGACGCCGCAGTAGCGATGACGCAGGCTGGATGGTCGCATTGCTTCAATGTGAGCGACGGCTTCGAGGGAGATCTCGACGAAGCCGGTCATCGCGGTCTGAGCGGTGGCTGGAGAGCGAGCGGTCTTCCCTGGAAGCAGACCTGACGCGTCCGCATCCATTAAAAATAGAAGTATACTCATCAACCAGCGTGCCGATTGCGCGTCCGATAATCCATGGAAATATCTCTATGCCTGAATTGGACGAAGTCTGGAAACGCAGCTGCCAGCGCCTTCGGGCGGAACTTGGCGAGGATGTTTTCACGAGTTGGTTTGGAAGTCTTAGGCTTGAAGAAGTGACGGGCGGTCGCGCTCATTTTACCGTTTCAACCCGGTTTCTTAAGAGCTGGATCGAGGGCCACTATCAGGAGCGGATTCTCAATGCGCTCGATGCGGAACTTGGCGGCGTCGCGACCATCCAAGTTATTGTGCGCTCGGCGGGCATGGGCGCAGCCTCTCCGACTCGTGCGCGAGTGTTGACGGCGGCAGTTGCTGACGCAGGGTCCACCGATCGGGCGCCGGAAAGGGCGCTGTCAACCGACCGTGGTTCTTCACATCGTGCGCCGGCGGCGCGGATCAACTTTGCAAGTGCAAACATGCTCGCCGGTTCGCCGCTTGATCGCAGGCTTTCGTTTGATTCATTCGCTGTGGGACGATCAAATCAGCTTGCGTTTTCCGCAGCGCAGCGCGCAACGGAAGCTCGGGCCGGTGAACTGGCGGCCGTTACGCCGCTATACATTCACGCTTGTGTCGGTCTTGGGAAGACGCACCTGTTGCAAGCGATTGCGCATTCTGGGGCCACCAAAGGACGTTCCGTCATCTATCTCACGGCGGAAAGGTTCATGTACGGATTTGTGACCGCGCTACAGTCGCAAACCGCGAATGCTTTCAAGGAAGCTTTGCGCGCTATTGATGTCTTAATTTTCGACGACGCGCAGTTCTTGCAAGGGCGGGTGATTCAAGCCGAGTTCGGGCACGCTCTCAATTCGCTTGTGGATGCGGGGCGGCAGGTTGTCGTCGCCGCCGACCGGTCGCCTGCAGATCTGGAGTCGCTCGATGAACGCGTGCGTTCGCGCTTAGCGGGCGGGCTTTGCGTCGAAATGCTACCGCTCGACGAACCGTTGCGAATAAAGATCTTGGAAGCTCGTATCGCGGTGGCTCGGCAGCAACATCCCACCTTCGAAGTTTCGCCCGCTGTGCTGGCTTTCGTCGCCAAATCGATCGTGGCGAATGGTCGCGACCTCGAAGGCGCGGTTAATCGGCTAGTCGCGCATTCGCAAGTAGGCGGTCCTCCGTTGACTGTTGATGCTGCTGAAGTCGCTATCCGCGATTTAATTCGAAGCCGCGAACCCAAACGGGTCAAGATTGAAGACATTCAGAAACTCGTCGCCAGCCATTTTAGCGTGAGTCGCGCCGATATTTTGTCTTCAAGACGCACTGCGGTTGTCGTGAAGCCACGACAGATCGCGATGTATTTGTCCAAGTCGCTGACTTTGCGTTCTCTCCCCGAGATTGGACGCCGGTTTGGCGGACGAGATCATACAACCGTCCTCCATGCGATTCGCAAAATCGACGGACTTTGCTCAGCGGACACGGCTCTGCGAGACGAAATAGAATTGCTGAAGCGTATGTTGCAGGAATGAGAGACAGCTCGCTAATTTTCAAGATAGTCGAAGAGGCGGAATGGCGCGACGCGCGACCGGATGCCGCCTATGGTGGATCCGAAGCAGACAAGCGGGATGGGTTCATCCATTTGTCTGCTGAGGATCAAGTCGCGGCCACCGCCGCCAAATGGTTTGCGGGTCGCACAGGGCTTCTTCTTGTTGCCGTAGATGGCGCAGCGCTTGGCGCAGATCTGCGGTGGGAGGTCTCGCGAGGCGGCGAGTCGTTCCCGCACCTCTATGGCGTCTTGCCTGTTTCCGCAGTCGTGTGGGAACGAAGATTGACGCTTGACGTCGCCGGACAATTCCAGTTCGGGCCGCTATCGCGATGATGCGCGTGCTGGGCGAACTCGCCCTGCCATGGCTTGCCCGACTTCCCCCTGAATTAGCGCATCGGGCCGCCTTATTCGGGCTCAAGTGGACGCCGGGAGGGTCGACAAAACAACGCGACGATCGGTTAGCGATTAGGGCTTTCGGCCTTGATTTTCCTAATCCAGTGGGGCTGGCGGCGGGTTTCGACAAGAGCGCCGTAGTTGCGGCGAAGTTGCTCTCGCTTGGCTTTGGGTTTGTCGAGGTGGGCACGGTGACTCCCCATCCTCAGGCCGGCAATCCCGCGCCGCGATTGTTCAGGCTCGCCGCAGACCGAGCCCTAATCAACCGGATGGGCTTTAACAACGACGGCTATTCCCGTGCGCATGCCCGTCTTATAAAAGTTGCGCGCTCGGGAATTGTCGGCGTCAATCTCGGACCCAATCGAGATTCCAACGATCGAGTTGCGGATTACGTACGCGGTGTTTCGCAATTTGCGGACGTCGCCGCGTATTTGACAATCAATATTTCCTCTCCCAACACCGCTGGCTTGCGTGACCTGCAGGAACATTCGGCGCTGGACGACCTCATCGCGCGAGTGATTGAAGCGCGCGACGTGACTGACCCTTATCGTCCTGTCCTGATCAAGATATCTCCCGATATTGATCTAATGCGACTTGACGACATCGTATCTGTAGCAATCGCGCGACGCGCTGACGGATTAATTGTCTCCAACACCACCGTGACCCGGCCGGCGGAACTTCGCTCGGACCATGTCGATCAGAAAGGCGGCCTGTCCGGCAGGCCATTGTTCTCGACGTCTACGCGTCTGCTAGCTCGCGCCTATTTGCGATGCGATGGCGCGATGCCGCTAATTGGCGTTGGAGGAGTCGATGACTTTGCTACGGCGCTTGCGAAGATTGAGGCCGGCGCAAGTCTAATCCAGATATATACCGGATTTATCTATAAAGGACCGGCGCTCGTTAGCGAAATCCTCGACGGCTTGATTGATGAAATTGAGCACCGCGAAGTCGAGGGCGTTGCGGCGCTCGTTGGGGGAAAGGCGAAGGATTACTCGCAAGACGTCGATTGGTGAAACCGGCTGGTCCCGTCTGTCTCACGACCGTGAATAGGCGCCGCGAGTTAAACTTCAGGTCGGGGAAACGCGTCTGATAGTCAGGTTGATCCGTCCGCCGTCGGGAAGCAGTGAGCCGCCACCCGTCGCGATTCGGTCGACGCCATGAAATATGTGTCGCGCGGCTCCCCCGAAACTGAGTACGTCGCCAGATCTGAGCCGCATAGACCGGGTTGCCGATGTTCGTGTCAGACCGCCGATGCGAAAGGTCGCATCCGCGCCTAGCGAAATCGAGAGAACCGCAACGTTTGCGGCAGGTTCATCGCGATCTTGATGCAGTCCCATTTTTGCCCGTGTGTCGTAAAAATTGATGAGGCAGGATTCAGGAAGAATTTCGGTCGACACCAGGCTCCGCCAAATTCTAAGGACTTCCTCCGGGATTGCAGGCCATGGCGATCCGGTGTCAGGATGATGAGCTTGATATCGGTAGCCGTCAGCGTCGCTCATCCAGCCCAAGGCGCCGCAACTCGTCATTCGTACAGATAGCGGCTTGCCCGAACGTGGCATGCGCGGCGTGAACAAAGGCGCAGCGTGGGTAATCCCGTTCACAGCGCGTAGCAGGTTCCTCTGGGCCTCGAGATCCAGGTAATCCGGCCAATAGTGAACGCCTGGAATAATCTCGATCACATCATTCAGCCTAGTCGGGGTGAGACGAAGCGGTGCGGAACTTTCCGCAACATCGCCGAAGCCTGATTTGCCGCGTCAACGCCTGTGAGGTAGGCGCCATGGGCCGTCGAAAAGTCGGTCGGTGAGCAGGCTTCCCCAGCAAAAAACAGCGTGTCGTTCACAGCCGCCCCCAGCAGCTCGCGAGATTTTGCATACCCCGGCCGCGCGTAGGAATAGGAACCCTTCGCCCACCGATCCCGACGCCAAGCTGTGCTGACGATCGGCTCAAGAGCCGCTGCGAATTCAGCGCCGAACAGTTGGGAAAGCTCGGACCGGGCAAAATCGAAAAACGCGGCGGTGCCGCCATGTTCCAGCGCCTCCGCCAGATGCCCACCAAAATACGCCTCGATGATTGGCCGACCCATCGGGCGGAAATGATAAGCCGCCGTGTCGACGGTATCGGTCTTTCCGAACGCGCGCGTATCGAACTCGAAAGCCGCCGCCTCGGGCAACGACAGATAAAGCTTGTCAGCAAGGCCGAGCGGCAAATTTGCTGCGGCCACGCATTTATCAGGCAAGGCGGGCGAGAACAGGTTGGCGCTTTCCGCGAGAATATCGCTCGACAGCGTGATAATCACACCCTTCGCCCTAAAGGTCCCGCGGGTGGTCTCCACCGCGACGCCCTGGCCAGCATGGTCGATACGGATCGCCTCGCAGTCAAACTCGATCCGCAAAGGGGTGGCGTGCTCGGCGATGACCGTCCCGTATCCCTCCGCAATCCTCCAGTTAATCCCGCTGTCGTCGTATCGCGCGAGATCTTGCGTCGAAATCCAATCGAGCGGGGCGCCGCTATAATAGGTGCTCACTGCGTCGATAAGCGGGTTCCAAGGGTTGTTCGGCTCCAGGAAGTTAGAGGCGGCGACATCTTCCCGGTCGTCCTTGAACGCATCCGTCTGCTCACGGAAACAGCCCATCGCCTCGGTAAACTCACTCATCGCCCGCGCATGAGGTCCAACATGCGCCCGATCTCGCGACCAGGGCGGCGGCGACTTGTCGATTGTCCGATTCTGCTCGTGCGCGATCGTAGTCCAGGGGTTTCGGTCAGCGGAGTGAAGCCAGCCGCACCCAAGATCCATCGGCGTTCCCGCCTCATTCATCGTCCACGCCCGGCCGCCCGGGCGGGTCCGGGCTTCAATGACAATCGTGTCAATTGAATCCGCTTGTAACTGCCGAGCAGCCGCGATTCCCGCAGCCCCCGCACCAATTACAATAATGTCAGCTTCGTTGCCGGGCATAGGAAGCGCTCACGCAATAATCCGAGAAATAGGCGTATCACACAGGATGGGAAATCCAGTCGAATGACCAATGCGCGGACCGGCGGACCTGTTCCCCGCCGCGCATTACACAACGTCATGGTGACGTGAGGCTAATCAACGCAGGATCGGCGCTCTTGGTGGGCCGGGAGGGACTCGAACCCCCAACCAGACCGTTATGAGCGGCCGGCTCTAACCATTGAGCTACCGGCCCGGAGCGCCAAGCGTCCGGCGTGGCCGCATTAAACCCAAAACCTCGAGCGGCGCAACGTGTTCAGCGGGCGCGGACCAAAGCTCACTCGCCGGCGGCGTTCAGCGAGGGCAAATCAAGGCCTTGTTCCTCGGCGCAATCGATCGCACTCTGGTAGCCCGCATCCGCGTGGCGCATGACGCCCGTCGCGGGATCGTTCCAGAGAACGCGCCCGACGCGCTTGGCGGCTTCGGGCGATCCGTCGCAGACGACGACCATGCCCGCATGTTGCGAGAATCCCATGCCGAC
>JAYTRP010000136.1:0-2022 GCA_043746145.1 Hyphomicrobiales bacterium
TGAAGAAGCGCACCCATCTACCGACGCTTTGAAGGTGCATGAACTGAAACGAAAAAAACTTTCACTCAAGGATGAAATAGAGAAGTTCAGGCAAACTGCGCAGAGTGCAACGCGCCACTGAGCGACATTTGAGTTGGTTGCAATGCGCCTGACACGGTCGGCGCTAAAAATCTCCAAGGTTAGGGCGTCTCTGAGGGCGCTTATTAAGAAAGAATTCACTGATTGGCGCCGTCGGAGCTTTGAGTTCGTGACGGCGTCTCTCATAGAGCCTCCCAATCAATATTTCAGGATATCCGGGTGCGTAGGGTCTCGCTTGGGCTGATACCGCTTGGGCAAATATCGCTTGGGCAAATATCGCTTGGGCTGACATCGCTTGGGCAGAAATCGCTTGGGAAAGCGTCGCCTGGGAAAGCATCGCTCCATTCCTGAATTGTTTCGGCATCACTTTCGCACGCGCCATGTGTGTGCCGCAAAATCATGCCCTCCTCTCGCGTACAAAGCTGACCGAGCGCCCAAACCGCCGCGCCGCGCACCATTGCAGCCGGTGATTGCAGCGCGATTTTTAGGGCGTCGATTGCGCCGCGGTCGCCTGAATTGCCAAGCGCGATCACAACATTTCGCATAAACCTGTTATGGCCGATGCGTTTGATTGGGCCGCCCGCGAAACGCGCTCGAAAAGCGGCGTCGTCAAGCGCTACGAGTTCGAGCAGCGGCGGGTGGCGCCAATCCGGCGCGCTGAGTTTAGCTTCCTGCGCTTGCGTCGCGAACTTGTTCCAGGGACAGGCGGCGAGACAGTCGTCGCAACCATAAATGCGATTGCCAATCGCCGCGCGGAATTCGCGAGCAATTGGACCTTTGTGCTCGATCGTCAGATAGGAAATGCAGCGTCGCGCGTCGATCTGATAGGGAGCAGGCAACGCGTTGGTTGGACAGGCATCGAGGCACGCGCGGCAGGTCCCGCAATGGTCAACCTCCGCGACGTCGAATGGCAATTCCAGGTTGGTGAACATCGAGCCGAGAAACAACCAGGAGCCAAATTCCCGACTGACCAGATTGGTGTGCTTGCCCTGCCAACCGATCCCAGCGGCGGCGGCCAGCGGCTTCTCCATCACCGGGGCCGTGTCGACAAATACCTTAACGTCGCCGCCCGCCCGCGCCACCCACCAACCCGCGAGTTGCTTAAGCTTGCCTTTGACAACGTCGTGATAGTCACGCGCTCGTGCATAGACCGAGACCGCGCCGAGTTCACCGCGCTGCGTCGCCTCGCGCGGATCTTCGCTCGGGCCGTAGTTGATCGCCAGCACAATCACCGATCGGACTTCCCGCCAGAGCGCCCTCGGATCGGCGCGGCGCTCTTGGGTCGTCGCCATCCAGTCCATGTCGCCTTGACGCCCTTGCGACAACCAGGCGGCGAGTCCCTCGGCGGCGCCAGGCGCGTGCGGTGCGGCGATCCGGCACGAGTCGAAGCCTAATTCGTGAGCGCGCGCCTTGAGTTCGCTTAGAAGTCGAGATCGGCGTAAGTCGGGCTCGGCGGCATGCCCGGCAGTCGCTCCGCCAGCAGCAGGCGGAACGACGGGCGCGATTTGACCCGCGCGTACCAGACTTTCGCGATCTCGTTCTCGTCCCACGCGGCGTCGCCCAAATAGTCCACACAGGAAAGATGCGCAGCCGCCGCGAGATCGGCATAGCTTAGGCGATCGCCCGCGAGCCAGTTGCGGGCGCCGATGAGGTGCCCGATGTAGCGCAAGTGATAGCGGATATTCGCGCGCGCCGCTCGCACCGCGCTCATGTCAGGGGCGCCACCGCCCTGCCCAGAACTGATAAAGCGCTTGTAGATCTTCTCCGTCACCAGCCAGCGGCTGACTTCAGCGTAGAATTTCTCGTTAAACCAACGCATGAGGCGGCGTGTCTCGATGCGGCCTGCCGGGTCTTCTGGCAAAAGCCGCCGTTCTCGCGCATCTGCGCCGCGAGTCTCGTCGAGATATTCAGCGATCACGCCTGCGCCCGGCGCTGCCAAACCGC
>JAYTRP010000137.1:0-6475 GCA_043746145.1 Hyphomicrobiales bacterium
CATTAGCTTCGAGCGGCCATAGGGCGAGATCGGGTTGAGCAACGTGGTCTCGGTCACCGGCTCGGACGATGTTTCGCCATAGACCGCAGCGGTCGAAGAGAAAATGAATTGCTTGACGCCGCCGTTGACCGCGCATTCGATCAGCGAGCGCGCGTTGGCCGTGTTGTTGAGATAATAGCCAAGCGGGTCGCCAACCGAGTCGGGGACCACGATCTTGGCCGCGAAATGGGCGATTGCGTCGACCTCGTACTCCTTGATGATCCGCGACATCAGCGCGGAATCACCAAAGTCGCCGACGACCAACGTCGCTTCCGCGGGAACCGCCCACTTAAATCCGGTCGAGAGATTGTCGACGACGACAACCTTCTCGCCCGCGTCGAGCAGGCCGAGCACCATGTGTCCGCCGATATAACCAGCGCCGCCCGTGACCAGAATGCTCATTGTTTCTCCATCACAGATCCTCATGGCAAATTAAGACTATTCCGGCAATCCCGCGCAGTGGGTTATGACGAGAAGTTGGAAGGCGCCGACAGCCCCGTCGAGCCGTGACCCAACGCCCCCTTGTCCGAGGATGAGCCTGATGCACAAGCCGATCCGCAAAGCCGTTCTGCCCGTGGCCGGGCTCGGTACACGTTTTTTGCCCGCAACCAAGACAATCCCCAAGGAAATGTTGACCGTCGTTGATCGACCGATCCTACAGCACGTCGTGGACGAGGCGCTGGCGGCGGGCATCGACCAGTTTGTCTTTGTGACGGGGCGCAACAAAAGCGTGATCGAGGATCATTTCGACAACGCTTATGAGCTTGAGGACACTTTGCGCCGACGCGGCAAGACGAAAGAGCTCGAGACGCTGCTGAGTGAACTGCCGAAGGCCGGCAATTGCTCTTTCACTCGTCAGCAGGCGCCGCTCGGCCTCGGCCACGCAGTATGGTGCGCGCGCGAAATCATCGGGAACGAGCCTTTTGCGGTGCTGCTGCCCGACATGGTGACGATGGGCGGGGCGCTCGGCACTCGCTGCCTCGCGCAATGCGTAGAGACCTACAATCGTCATGGCGGCAATGTGATCGCGGTCGAGGAAGTGCCGCCTGAGGAGACGCATCAATACGGCATCGTCGCCGTAGGCCAGGATTTTGGGCGTGATTTCGAGATCAAGGGCATGGTGGAGAAGCCGGCCAAGGGGACCGCACCGTCGAACCTGATCATTTCGGGCCGCTACATTCTGCAGCCGGAGATTTTTAACATTCTCGAACATGTCGAAAAAGGCGCCGGGGGCGAGATTCAGCTAACCGACGGAATGATCAAGCTCGCCGAAATGCAAGCCTTCCATGGGGCGCGTTTCGATGGCCGCACCTACGACTGCGGGTCGAAGATCGGCTTCCTCACCGCGAATCTCGCGTTTGCACTGGCGCGCCCTGAGCTCGCAGGACCGCTGAAGGCGGAGATCAAGAAGCTAGGACTTTGAACCTGTCATCCCTTGCGGGATCAGAGAAAACATAGGGTTTGCGTAACGTCGAATAAGGTCTTGGGCCCGCAAGGCGTGGGGCCTGCGCGCCGACCTTTATCCCGTAGGAAACAAAGGCGCCATTTGCGCCAGCGCGCTCCCGCGCTATATCCGTCGCGACATAGGCTTTGGGAGCGACTGTGGACGAGTACGCGGGGCTTACGCTTTCGCCAAGCGAATGGACCGCGATTGCGCTGTCGCTCAAGGTCGCGAGCGTAGGCGCGCTGGCGAGCCTGCCATTTGGCGTCGCAGTCGCCTGGTTGCTAGCGCGCGGGCATTTTCCCGGCAAGGCGCTGATCGACGTCCTTGTGCATCTTCCCCTCGTGCTTCCTCCAGTCGTCACAGGCTGGCTTCTGTTGATCGCCTTCGGGAGGCAAGGTCCGCTCGGCCAGTTTTTCGAGCGCGCTTTCGGACTGGTGTTCGCGTTCCGATGGACCGGGGCGGCGCTGGCGGCGGCAATTATGGGTTTTCCGCTGATGGTTCGCGCCATCCGGCTGTCGATCGAAGCGGTCGATGTGCGGCTTGAACAGGCCGCAGCGACGCTCGGCGCGCCACCCTGGCAAGTTTTCGCGACGGTGACGCTGCCGCTGTCGGCGCCGGGAATACTGGCGGGGCTCATTCTGGGCTTCGCCAAAGCGATCGGCGAATTCGGCGCAACGATCACTTTCGTCGCCAATATTCCCGGCGAGACGCAGACGCTCGCCACCGCGATTTACAACACGACGCAGGACCCAGGCGGAGCGCCGCAGACGTGGAGATTGACCACAGTGGCGATCGTCATCGCAGTGGTCGCCCTAGTGGGCTCGGAAGCGCTCGCCGGCCGTTTTAAGGTCCGCAAGACATGATCGAGGTCGCGGTACGCCGCAATCTGGGGACCATTACGGTCGAAGCAGAAATTTTAGCGCACGGGCCCGCACTTGCGCTCTGTGGCTCCTCAGGCTCGGGCAAGACCACGATCTTGAACATGATCGCCGGCCTGGAGCGACCCGATTCCGGCCGTATCATGATCGACGGCGCGCTGTTTTTCGACTCCAGCGCGAGAGTCGACATTCCGGCGCGACGCCGACACATCGGATACGTCTTTCAGGAGCCTCGGCTGTTCCCGCATCTAAGCGTACTGTCCAACTTACGCTATGGCGCGCGCTTCGCCCCGCGTAACGCTTCGCTCGTTAATTTCGATCAGGTCGTCGCGTTGCTAGGCTTGCGGCCGCTGCTGAATCGCCGCACGCAGGATCTCTCTGGCGGCGAGAAACAGCGGGTAGCGATCGGCCGTGCGCTTTTAAGCCAGCCCCGCGCGCTGCTGCTCGACGAACCCTTGTCGGCGCTCGACGATCTCAGGCGCGGCGAGATCATGAGCTTGATCGAGACCCTGCGCGACACGGTCGCAATCCCCATGATTTTGGTGAGTCACCGGGTCGACGAATTAGAGCGGTTGGCGAGCGAGGTCGCGCTGGTGGAGCCTGGGACCAAAGTGCGGGTTCGCGTTTAAAAATCGCCCCGCAGAAGCGGGGCGCCAACGCCGGCCGGACGATCTCTTTCCCTCAGTGAACCGCGGCGACCTCCGCCCCGATGCCAGTCTGCGAGCGCACATATTGCGCCTCGAACGCGGCCCGTTCCTTCGCAGCTTGGGCCGATCGATCAGTGATCGAGAACACCCAGCAACAGAAGAACGCCAACGGCATGGTAAAGATCGCTGGTGAGACGTAGGGGAACCAAGCGCCCGACTTGTCGAAGCCGAGCACGGCTACCCAGATCGACGGGCTGAAAATCGTCAGCACGACGGCGCTCACCAGACCGACGAGGCCGCCGATGACGGCGCCGCGCGTGGTGAGGTCCTTCCACAACATCGAGAGCAGCAACACAGGGAAGTTTGCGCTCGCGGCGACCGCGAAAGCGAGACCCACCATGAACGCGACATTGACCTTCTCGAACACGACGCCGAGTGCGATCGCCACTATCCCAAGCACCAGCGTCGTTATCTTCGAGACCCTGATCTCCGTGGCCTCGTCGACCCGACCTTTGCGGATCACGCTCGCATAGAGGTCGTGGCTGACAGCGCTCGCGCCCGAAAGCGTGAGGCCCGACACAACCGCCAGTATTGTTGCGAAAGCGACCGCAGCGATGAAGCCCTTCATCAGATCCCCGCCGACTGCATGGGCGAGATGGATCGCAGGCATATTGCCGCCGCCCAGCAGCGCGCCGGTGATGACATTGCCGACGTGATAGGCGGGGTTGGTATAGACCAGCACAATCGCGCCAAAGCCGATGATGAAGGTCAGAATGTAGAAGTAGCCGATGAAGGTGGTCGCCCAGAACACGGACTTGCGCGCTTCCTTGGCGTTGCCGACCGTGAAAAAGCGCATCAGGATATGCGGAAGACCCGCCGTGCCGAACATCAGCGCCATACCCAGCGAGAAGGCGTTGATCGGATTGGCGACCGCCGGGCCGGGCAACAGGATCGCATCGTGCTTGGCGTGCACCTCGACCGCCTTGGCGATCAGCGCGTTAAAGTCGAAACCGAACTGCGCCAGCACTAGGAACGCGATCAGGGTCGAGCCGCCAAGTAGCAGACCGGCCTTGATGATCTGCACCCAGGTGGTCGCAATCATCCCGCCGAAGGTGACGTAGATAATCATCAGCACGCCGACCACGATCACCGCCCAGAGGTAGGGCAGCCCGAACAGCAATTCGATCAACTGTCCCGCGCCGACCATCTGCGCGATTAAATAAAATGCGACCGTGACGAGCGTGCCGGTCGCCGCCATCGCACGAATCGGCGTCGCCGAAAGACGATATGACGCCACGTCGGCGAAGGTGAACCGGCCGAGATTCCGCAGCGGTTCGGCCATGAGGAACATTATGATCGGCCAGCCGACGAGGAAGCCGATCGAGTAGATCAGGCCATAATAGCCGCCGGAATAGACCAGCGATGTAATGCCGAGAAATGACGCGGCCGACATGTAATCGCCGGCGATCGCCAATCCGTTCTGGAAGCCGGTTACGCCGCCGCCCGCAGCGTAAAAGTCCTTAGCAGTGCGCGTGCGTCGCGCTGCCCAGTAGGTAATGCCGAGCGTCAGCAGGACAAAGGCGGCGAAAATGATGATCGCGTTCCAGTTCGTCGCCTGCATCGTGCCGGCTTCGAGTGGGCCAGCGGCCTGCGCCGCGCCAGCCGCTAGAGTGAGGCCGGAGGCGAGCGCCGCAGTAACGAGCTTGTCGCTCATTTCGCGCCTCCCTCTGCGGCAGCCACAATAGCTCTTGTGAGCTGGTCGTAACGCGAATTTGCGCGGGCGACGTAAATTCCGGTGAGCACGATCGAGATGACGATGAGGAAGGCGCCCATCAGAATCCCGACAGTGATCGTTCCTATCACTTTGACGGCAATGAGCGTGGGCGCGAAAGCCACGATCGCTACATAGCCGTAATACAGCACGAGCATGATGATCGCCAGCGTCCAGCCGAACGCCGTTCTTTCCGAGATGAGCGCTTTGTAGTTCGGGTCAGCTGTAATTCGCCGTAAAGTTCTGTCATCCATTTGATATCCCCCCATCCGCGCAAAGGCGGCCTATTCGTCGGGTCTGAATGCCCGAACGGCCCATTTTCATTTTCAAGACAGACGTTCGCGCTAGGCTCGACTGCGAGTTCACGTTGCGTCCGCGGGCTGAACATCGCTAGAGGCTAAGCCAAGACTCATCTGATATTCCTATAATGCTTGGAAAAAAGCGGGGCGTCGACCGCCGCCGCATGCAACCTTTGTCTAGAGCCTTTGGTCGCAATCGCGTCGATTCGGCTTAAATTGCAATTCGCCTTTTCTGAAATGTTTGTGCGCTGCGACTGGATCGGATACTCTATAGTGGGGCCTGGCCGTCCTCCCGGTGCGGGGTATCAAGACTTGGCTGTAACGGCCTGACGCCCCAGATAACTCGCCTGCATCGCGAGGTGCGCGGAGAGATAGCAATCAAAAAAAGGCCGAATCGATGGATTTCCTCCAGCCACGGTTGATCCCCATGAACCGCCGCCGACGCATCTACGAAGGCAAAGCCAAGGTCCTTTACGAAGGGCCTGAGCCAGGTACGCTGATCCAGCACTTCAAGGACGACGCGACCGCGCTCGATGGCAAAAGGCACGAGGTCATCGAGGGCAAAGGTGTTCTGAACAACCGTATTTCGGAATATCTGTTTCAGCGCCTTAACGACATCGGCGTCCCCACGCACTTCGTTCGCCGCATCAATCCGCGCGAACAGCTGATCCGCGAAGTCGAAATCATCCCGCTCGAGGTTGTGGTGCGCAATGTCGCGGCCGGATCGCTCGCGACCCGCTTAGGGATCGAAGAGGGTACGCAACTGCCGCGCTCGATCATCGAGTTCTACTACAAGAACGACGCGCTGCACGACCCGATGGTTTCCGAAGAGCACATCACGGCTTTCGGCTGGGCCGCGCCGCAGGAAATCGACGACATCATGGCGCTGGCGATTCGCGTCAACGACTTTCTAACGGGGCTGTTTCTGGGCGTCGGCATCCGGCTGGTCGATTTCAAGATCGAATGCGGCCGGCACTGGGAAGGCGACAACATGCGAATCGTCGTCGCCGACGAGATCTCCCCCGATTCGTGCCGCCTGTGGGACGCCAAGACCAACGACAAGATGGACAAGGACCGCTTCCGCAAGGATATGGGCGGCGTCATCGAGGCATACACGGAAGTCGCTCGCCGGCTTGGCGTGATGCAAGAGAACGAGACCCTGCGCACCGGCGGCCCCAAACTGGTGAAGTGACGTAGCCTTCTCCCGCGACAGCGGATTGAGAGCGGCGCCAACTTTGACCTAACCCTCTCCCGCGACGCGGAAGAGGGTTTTTTGTTACCCTACATTGTGGGCAAAGAACTCCAGCGTGCGTTCCCAGGCAATCTTGGCGCTTGGCGCATCGTAACTGCCGCGCACATCGCAGTTGAAGCCGTGGTCCGCGGGATAGGTGTAGACG
>JAYTRP010000138.1:0-2014 GCA_043746145.1 Hyphomicrobiales bacterium
CGAACGGAACGACGGGCATGACCATGAAATGCGATGACCTCTGCCCTCAACGGTAAACTCCCGGCGGGTCGTTGTCTCAGCATCATTGGCACGGAGGGAAGCGCTTTCGAAGTCATTCGACCGCTTGTCGCCCGTGCGCAAGTCCATCCGGACCGCATCGACATCGAACTTTCGGCGGATCGGGTCGCAGATGCGCTGCTTGGTCGTGAAGGTCCGATCGAAGATCATCTCTGGCCTGGACGCGACGCCGATTCCGAAGCCGCAAACGCAGTTGGTGAAGATCGCCGCGTACTCTTGACCATCGAGGCGCAACTCCAGCGCGCAGGCATGGAGATGCGGTTCGTGGTCGATGGCGGTGATGTCGACGCGCTGGCCGACGGCGCGCTCGTTCGTCTTCTGACGCGCGCCCATTCTCTGGCGCATCGACTCGCAACGAATCCGAGCGTCACTCTGGAAGAAGGCGGCGCAGCGGAAGACATGGGCGCGCCCTATGCGGCGCGGCTGATGCGTCTGAACTTTCTCGCGCCGGACATTGTTGTCGTGATCTTGAACGGTCGCCAGCCGGCGTTCCTGACCGCTCGCAAACTCATGGCCGATACGCGTCTACCGCTCACCTGGACCGAGCAGCGTAAGGCGCTGGGATTCGCTTGAGCCAAAGCCATCCCCAAGCCGAAATTCGCTAGACGTTCAAAAGCCGACGTCGTCCGCCGCGCCGCCTCGACTACAGTCTTCGCGCGGTTCGAGACGGCCCCCGTCCAGTATTCCTAGGACGCAGTCAGAGACGCCCGTACCACCGAAAAGCAAAATGGAGACGTTACCCCGCGATACGCAGACGAAATCGCCCTATTCGGTCTCTCCGTCAACCGCCTTTCGAGCCCTGCCGACAAGCCTTTAAATTGGCGGGCAAAGTTTAATTGGTTGTACTATAAAACCGCAGTTATATAAACGGTTTAGTTCGTGGCGAAGAGGGAGGGATTCAAACCATTGGTACGGATTGTGGTACCTTGCGGTCCGGTATCTCCTGTCGAAACCCCATCTTAGCGGAGCAATTTGGACGCGCGAGTTCGAGCACCGAGAAAATCGCGCTAACTTACAGAAAGGACTGGCTTTCCCCTCGTTAGAGAGCCAATGTCAATAGGCCCGGCGACGAAATCCAGCGGGCGAAAGGCCTCAGCCCCGTGGATCCGCAGCGATCCGGGGCTTGTGCTGGTGAGGCGCTCGGCCCGCAGTCCGTGGGGGATACTCTGGGAAAGCTCCGAGCGCCAAATCGGCGAAAGGGCCAGACATGACGATCAAACTCTCGGATACTCAACTCATTCTATTGAGGGGAGCGGCGCAGCGGAATGATTGCTGCCTTGCGCCGGCAAGGGGCTTCAAGGGCTCGGTGGCGCTAAAGGCCGTGGAACGGCTCCTGGGGGCCGGCTACGTCAGGGAGGTCAAAGGCAAGGTTGGGGTGGCGGTCTGGCGTCGCGACGACACTGCCGGGCAGGACTATTGCCTGAAACTGACGCCATCTGGGTTGCGGGCGATCGCTGCCGATAGCGGCGACGAGAAACCTGAAGCGGCGGCGCGTCCTGGTGCGAATTTGACTCCCGACGTGGCGCCGGAACCCACGGTCATCGCGAAAGCACAGAGTGCGGCGTCGACGCCGCTTGAGCTTCTGGCCGCCCCTTTACATCCGCAAGCTCCCCGTCCGGGCACGAAGATCTCCGGCGTGATCTCGCTGCTGTCGCGAGAGGGCGGGGCGACGTTGGTTGAGATTGTTGCGACCACGGATTGGTTGCCGCATACCGCGCGTGCGGCGCTGACGGGGCTGCGCAAGCGCGGCTACGTGATCGCGAAACGGTCACACGGACCGGCCGACGGATCTTATTTCATCGCGGCAACGACCAATTCGACTTCCGCCACCGTAAATTCGGGAGCGGCCTGATGGGTGCGTCTATGCCAAGCTTGCACCACACTGACCCGCCGGACACCAGCGCATCCACGGAAGCGAGCTCAAGCGATCCCGGCG
>JAYTRP010000139.1:0-2008 GCA_043746145.1 Hyphomicrobiales bacterium
CTCCACCCCATAGCAGCCAACTTAGCGTCTCAGCGGTCGTGCGTTGATGATGTCCGATCTCGCGTCCGTCTCACCGATTGTGCGCTGCGTCTCATTCGATCGTGCGTCGAACCCGATTAGCGTCTCACCCTAATTTGCGTCGGAAAAGCCGATGATCTCGCGTCGAGGCGATCATCATTTTGCGTCGCTACAGCTAGGCGAGCCGGAACAGTATATTATTGACAAATGTGTGTACAAACCGCCACATTGGAAGCAATGGACCATCGCGCGGCGTCAGGCTTCGATTGGGATGAAGGCAACATAACGAAGTGCCAAAAGCACGGCTTAACGGTCGACGAGATCGAGGCCGTGTTTCACCACCAGCCAGTCGTCTCGCGCGACCTGGCCCATTCCCGGGCCGAGTGGCGCCTAATCGCGATCGGGAAAGGTAATGGATCGCGACCCATCTTCGTCGTGTTCACATTGCGGGAAAACGATCACCAAGTCTTAATCCGCCCCTCTAGCGCACGAGACATGCACTAAAAAGAGATCGACAACTATGAAGAAGAAACTTCCCGATCTACTCACTGACAAAGCCGCCGAGGAATTCGTCGATAAGGCCGACCTGTCGGAATATCAATTGAGCGGCATGACCCCTACGACTTTCGAGTTCTCACCGAAGGCGGCCCGGGTAAACATGCGGTTTCCCGAGCAACTCCTTGAGGCCGTAAAAGCCAAGGCAGCCGAAAGGGGCATGTCCTATCAGCGGTTTATCCGTCAGACCCTTGAAGCCGCGATCCATCTAAAGCCGCTTTGAATGGCGGCCGGGTTGATAGGGGAGATAAGCCCAATGAGCGTCACCGGAGGATGCCAATGCGGAGCGGTGCGGTTCCGCGTCGAGGGGGATCTCGGCGAGGCGTCGATCTGCCACTGCCGCATGTGCCAGAAAGCGACGGGCGGCTTGTTTGGACCCTATGTCGAGGCGCCGCGCGAGGCGCTGGCCTGGACTCGCGGCCTCCCCAAACGGTTTCAAAGCTCGAATAAGGTCCTCAGGGGGTTCTGTGCCGACTGCGGCACTCCGCTCACCTTTGAATTCGGCGACAAGACCATCGGCTTGGCGATCGGCGCCCTGGACCGACCGGGCGACGTGCGACCCAGCGAGCAACTGGCCTCGCCGGCGCGAGTCCCCTATTTCGACGCGCTTGCAGGCTTGCCGGAGCACCCCGCCGACGAACCCGGCGCGGCGGCCCACCTCGCCAGCATCGTCTCCTATCAGCACCCCGACCACGACACGACCGATTGGCCTGCAAGCCCGCCTGCCTAGCTAGGGAACCCGATAGTCCTCCAACGCGTAGGCGTTCAAAAACTGCCGCCCCCAAAGAAAGGCTCGGTCCACCGCGCTCATGCCCGCCTCCTCGCAGATCGCGTCCCATCCGCCCCTGATCTCGGCTATCTGGCCGTCGATGATATTGCGCGCCTTGGCGTCACTGAGCAGGAAGCGCGCCGCCGCGTTGCGGCACGTCTCCAGCCGGCTGCGCCGATCGTCCCCGTCGATCGACATCGCCTGGTTCGCCTCTCTTCCCGTGCGCGCCTGAGGGCAAATGTCATAAGCCGGCGTCAGGGCCAGCCGTTCGCCATCCCAGAACGCCGCGTGGTTGCGCGCATGGTCGTCGTTGTTGCCGACCAACACATTGAACACCATGCGCGCGAACAGTTCGCGCAGGGTGTCCCGGGGCTCTGAGAATCGGGCGCGGACGAGGTCGGCCAGCTCGCCATAACTGGCCCATCGCGCCTGCATCTCGTCCAGTCCGAACATGGTCAGGGCCGAAACGATCGCCCGGCGCGTCCAGCTGCCCTCGGCACGCGCCCGATCGAAGCGTTTCACCAGAAGCACATCCTTGCCGCCGGCTCGCGCCAATCGGACCTCCGCCACGTTCAGGCCGACCCGCGCGGCCAGCCGCATGGCGACGAACTCGGCCTTCACCACGGCGTAGGTGTCGTTGGTCGCCGAGAACTTGGCGATGAACTT
>JAYTRP010000140.1:0-6445 GCA_043746145.1 Hyphomicrobiales bacterium
TTCCAGCGCCGCTGGTTGTACTCAATCCAGCGCCGCTGACTTCTACTTGCCGGGGGTCTTGTCGGCGAGGCCGTTGCGCGTGCCGATCTGGCCGCTCGCATCGCCAAATACCGTCGAATCGTCGCCAAGTTGGACGGTCGGCATGCATAAGGGATTGCAGGAATAGGACGACCTCGCGTTTCCACGCTGCACAACGAGCACATTTCGGGTCGGCTCGACGATGATCTGCTTCTCATCCAGTACATTGCCCTGGGCGTCGAGTGCAATCAGGTTAGTCTGGCCGTAGCTTTTGCCCGTCAAAACGGTGCCGATCCCGCCTTTGAGCGGGGTCACGTCGGCAATTGAAGGATTGCCGAGGATCACCGTCGTCGTGCCTTCCGGCAATTTGGCAATTTGAGCTTGGTCAAGCGTGATCTTGAGAATATCCGCGTTGGCGCCCGCGCTCGCGGCCACAGCCGGAGGGACAGACAATATCAGGGCGAGACCGGCAAAAGCGAGTCGGAGCATGGATCACCTTTTGCGAGCAGCCAGCGAATCGGAGTTTATCCAACTTGCCCTAGACAACTCCCCTTGCGGAATCTGCCACATAGCTACATCCGAAAATGGTGAAGAAATCGTCAACGCGCCGCGTTTGGAGGCGCCCCTTGCAGCATGCTTGGCGGAAGCCCATTCTCGAAAGCTCAGAATAGGAGGCGCAATTGGACGGGCGTTTTAACGCGGCGATGGCGAAATTGCCGCTGGTCGCCATTCTTCGCGGGATCAAACCCGGGGATGGACCGGGCGTGCTCGAGGCGCTGCTTGCGGAGGATTTCGACCTGATCGAAATCCCGCTTAATTCGCCCGACCCGTTCGAAACCATCGCGGGACTGCGTCGGCTGGCGCCACCCGCTGCGTTCATCGGCGCGGGGACAGTGTTGATGATCGATCAACTCGAGGCTGTCGCGAAGGCGGGGGGCGACCTCATTGTAACGCCAAACACCAATGTCGAGGTGATCGCGCGGGCGAAAGCACTGGGCCTTGTCTGTCTGCCCGGAGCGGCGACGCCGAGCGAGGCGTTCGCCGCGCTCGCCGCAGGCGCCGATGGCGTCAAAGCGTTCCCCGCCGAGATGATCACACCCACAGTGTTGAAGGCGTGGCGAGCCGTGATCGCAAAACAGATTTCGATATTGCCGGTTGGCGGAATCACCCCGTCGGGAATGGAGGCTTATGTCAAGGCCGGAGCGTCGGGCTTTGGTCTTGGTTCGGCGCTGTATAAGCCAGGCGATGCGGCGCACAGCGTAAGAGCGCGGGCGGCGGAGTTCCGCGTGGGTTGGCGCGCCTTGTCGGCGTCATGAGGCGGCGACTACACCGCCAGCACGAGCTTGCCCGTGTTCTCGCCCTGGAACAGTTTTTGGAACGTGTCGGGGAAAGTCTCAAACCCGGAGACAACTGTCTCGCGCGATTGAAGCTCGCCCGCGGCAAGCCACGCCGTCATCTCGCGCGCGGCCTCGCCGAAGCGATTGGCATAGTCGAACACGACCATGCCGGTCATCGAGGCGCGGGAAACCAGTAGCGCAAGATAGTTGGAGGGGCCTTTGACGCCCTGCGAAGCGTTGTACTGCGAAATCGCGCCGCAAATGACGATGCGCGCCCCGCGTGCGAGATTGGCGAGCGCCGCGTCGAGGATTTCGCCACCGACATTGTCGAAATAAACGTCCAACCCTTTGGGGCAATGTGTTCGCAGGGCTTTGCGGACGTCCTCGCGCTTGTAATCGATCGCGGCGTCGAAGCCGAGTTCATCGACAATCATACGGCACTTGGCTTCGCCGCCAGCAATACCGATCACCCGGCAACCCTTGAGCTTGGCGATCTGACCAACCACCGTGCCGACCGCGCCGGCCGCGCCGGAAACGACGACCGTGTCGCCGGACTTCGGCTTGCCGACGTCGAGCAGGCCGAAATAGGCGGTCATTCCCGTCATGCCGAGCACGCCGAGATAGGTCGGCAAACCTAGAACGCTGGTATCGACGACGTTGATCCCCTTGCCATCGGAAACGGCATATTCCTGGATGCCGAAGCCGCCGACTACGCTTGCGCCGACTAGAAAAGCGGAATTGTTGGAGGCAACCACCTCGCCGCCGCCCAGCGCGCGCATAACGGCCCCAATCGCGACAGGCGGGATGTAAGACTTGCCCTCGTTCATCCAGCCCCGCATCGCCGGATCGAGCGAAAGGTGCGTGATTCGCACCAGAAACTCTCCCTCACCCGGCTTTGGCACGGGCTCGGCAGTCAGATTCCAATCGGTCGGCTTGACCATCCCGATGGGCCGCGCGGCGAGGCGAAACTGGTGATTGAGCGGCGTCATGACCGTTTCCTCTTATGTTTTTTGCGAAACGAAGGACGCGATTTCGATCGTAGCGATCCGATCGGTCAAGGCCTGGTTTTCCTGACGAAGGCCGTCAGCCCCTCGCCAAGCCGTTCGAACAGCACCCGCACGCGCGGAATGTCCTTGATGTCTTCGTGGCAGACCAGCCAGATTTCAAGCGGAATGGCGAGTTCGTCGCCGAGTAGCCGCACGAGCGCTCGATCGCGCCGCGCAATTTGTTCCTGCGCGCCGCCGATCCCAACGCCCGCGCGCAATGCGGCGAGCTGCGCCATGTCATTGTCACACAGAAATCCCAGCGTTTCCCGGGTCAGCCCCCTGGCGATGCCTCCAAACGTGCGGAAGGTCGAATCGTCGCGATCGAAGCCAATCAAGCTATGTCGGGTCAGATCGGCCAGGCGTTCGGGCGCGCCAAAGCGGGCGATGTAGCGCTCGTGCGCGTAGAGCCCGATCGTGGAGACGCCGATCTTTCGCGCCACGAGCGCGCTATGCGTGGGCCGCCCCATGCGAACCGCAATGTCAGCCTCGCGGCGCGACAGATTTTCGTTGCGATTGGTCAGCGCGAGTTCGATCGCGACTTGCGGATAGTCCTGCCGAAAGTCCGCTAAGATCGCCGGCAGAACCTCGCATCCGATCACCTCGCTCGCCGTCACCCGTACGACGCCCCGATCCGGCGCCATTTCCCCTGATGCGGCGCGCTCGAGCGCCGCGGAGGCCGCCGCCATCGCCTCGACATGAGGCAGCAGACGCGCCGCGGCGTCGGTCGGCGCAAGGCCCTGGGGGGAGCGAGCGAACAGGGCCACGCCAAGCGCGTCCTCGAGCGCGTCCATGTGGCGCCCGACCGTGGGCTGCGTCACGGCCAGCCGCTTGGCGGCGCCGGAAAGCGTGCCCTCCCGCATCACCTCGCGAAAAGTGCGTAACTCGTCCCAGTTCGGCGGGCGGACTGCCATACGTTTTTGTATAGCAGCTCTAAGGAAACATGCAATTTCGCATTGGGTTCAGGACGCCTAATGTGTTGTTGCCGCGGGTACGCGCGCCGGAAGTAGGAGCTGACGATATGACGATCACGCATAGCGCAACCTTTCCAAGCCACGGCGTCATTGCGGGGGCGCAGGTGACGAGCGCCGTCAAGGGCGGCCCTCGCTGGCTGCTATGCGCGGAGGGAGCCGCGCTGGCGGGATTGGCGGCGCTGACCTACGCCAAGTTGGACCTGTCCTGGGGCGTTTTCGCTGCCGGCATCCTTGTGCCCGATCTCTCTTTTGCTGGCTACGCGTTCGGGGCCAGAGCGGGCGCGGCGGTCTATAATGTCGTTCATTCTACGCTGGCGCCGCTTGCGCTCGGCGTACTCGCGGCATCCTTCGCCAATCGCACGGGCGAGGCGGCGGCGCTGATCTGGCTCGTCCACATCGGTTTCGACCGCGCGCTTGGCATCGGTCTGAAATTTGCCAGTGGCTTCAACGACACCCACCTCGGCCGGATCGGCCGCGCCGCGTGAATCGCTCAACCAAAGTTGGAGGACGTCATGCGAATTCATGCGCTGGAGTGTGGCCGCGTTCAGATCAAGCACGCCCAGGTTGAAGGCCGCGGCAAGGGTCTGGCGCGTCGGTTGGCGCCGCTATGGGCTCGCGAATGGACCGACTGGCTGCCGATCTACGCCTACGCAATCGAGCACCCCGCGGGCGTAATTCTGGTTGATTCCGGCGGCAATTGGGGGCTCATGAAACTGCCGCGGTGGCACCCCTATTTCCGCACAGCCGTGCGATTCGAGATCGAACCAGAGATGGAGATCGGACCTCGCCTCGCAGCCGTAGGGATTGGCGCGCGTGACGTGAAGACCATCGTGCTCACTCATCTGCACGTCGACCATGACGGCGGGCTTGCTCATTTCCCGACCAGCAAGGTCTTAGTCGCGCCTGGTGAACTCGCCGCGGCGTCAGGGTTCAGGGGCCAACTCAGCGGATATCTGCCGCAACGCTGGCCGCGCAGTTTTGAGCCAAAGTCGCTGGCGCTCACCAACCAAGCGTTCGGCCCGTTCCGCCGCTCGGCCTCGCTCGTGGCGGATGGATCCGTCGTCGCGGTCGCGACCCCTGGTCATACGCCCGACCATTTCAGCGTCGTCGTCGATCTCGGCGATTCCTGGGCGTTGATCGCCGGCGATGCGACTTACACCACGGCCAATCTCGTTGCCGGCATTGTCGACGGCATCAGCCCAAACGACACGCAGGCGAGTTCCACGCTTGCCGACATCCGCGCTTTCGCCTCGAGCCGGCCGACACTTGTCCTGCCCGCGCACGATCCGCAAAGCCCAGCTCGGCTCGCCGCTTGGCAGGCGCGGGGCGGCTCGCAACTTCAGGCCGTGGTCAGCGCGGGGTGAGCGGAAAATGACAGGCTGCGCGCACTCCGTCCGAAACCGGCGCCAGAACCGGCGCCTCGGCGACGCAGATCGCCTGAGCGTACAAGCAACGCGCGGCATAGGGGCAACCTGTCGTCGCGTTTGGCAGGGGAGGCAGCCTGTCCGCCGTATGCCGCGACTCTTCGAACTTCGGCGCGGCGTCGAGCAACTCGCGGGTGTAGGGATGCGCGGGATCGCTCAACAGCCGCGTCGCGGGTCCGGTCTCGACGAAACGGCCGCGAAACATGACCGCGATCTCGTCGCAGATATGGCCGACCACCGCGAGGTCGTGGCTGATCAGGAGGTAGGTCACGCCGGAATCGCGCTGCAGGTCACTCATTAAGTTGAGCACCTGCGCCTGGATCGAAACGTCTAGCGCCGACACCGGTTCGTCGGCGACGACCAGCTTGGGCCGGGTGATCAGCGCGCGCGCGATCGCGATGCGTTGACGCTGACCGCCGGAAAATTCGTGCGGATATTTGCTCGCCGCTCCTGCGTCGAGGCCGACCGCGGCAAGCGCTTCGGCAATCCGCGCCAACTTCTCCCCGCGAGGAATGTCACCGGAAAGCGGCTCCGCGATTACCCGGGCGACGCTCATGCGCGGATCGAGCGACCCGTAAGGGTCTTGGAAAATCATCTGGAAATCTTTGCGCGCGGCTTTCAAGTCCTGCCGCGACAGCGAGAACAGCGACCGGCCCTCGAGCAATATCTCGCCCGAACTAGGCGCCGCCAGCGCCATCGCCATGCGCGCGATGGTCGATTTGCCGGAGCCGGATTCGCCGACGATCCCGAACGATCGTCCGGATTGAATCGCAAAGCTCACCCCCGCAACCGCGGGCCGCTCCGAGCGTTGCGCGAACCAGCCGCCGCTGAGCCGATAAGACTTAGTGAGGTCGATCGCCTCGATTAGCGGCCCGCTCATGTGAGGCGTCCATCCGAGCTGACGCGCACGCAGCGCACGACATGGCCGCCGGGAAGCCGCACGACAGGGGGCGGCTCGCGGCAGACGGGCAGGGCGAGCGGGCAACGGTCGGAGAAGGCGCAGCCGCGCGGCGCTTGCGCAACAGAGGATGCCGCGCCGGGGATCGCCTGCAGACGGGCGCCGCGCGGCGCGCCAAGTTTCGGACGCGCTTCCAGCAGAGCGCGGGTGTAGGGATGCAGCGATTGCCCGAGCACCGCCTCGACCGGGCCCTCTTCCATTACCCCGCCCCCGTACATCACCAGCACACGGCGGCAATGGCGCGCGACCACCGCGAGATCGTGGCTGACCAGCAGCACCGCCATGTCGGATTCCACGCTCAACGAGGCGATCAGATCGAGTATTTTCGCCTGCACCGTCACATCGAGCGCGGTGGTCGGCTCGTCCGCGATGATGAGCTTGGGACCGCAGGCGAGCGCCATCGCGATCATTGCGCGCTGCCGCTCGCCGCCCGAGAGCGCGAAGGGATAGGCGCGGGCGATGCGCTCGGGGTCGTTGAGCTTTACGCGGTCAAGCAGCCGCACGGCTTGCGCCGATGCCTCCGCTTTGGCGAGGCCGCGATGCAGCCGCAAGGGCTCCGCCACCTGCGCTCCCACGCGGTGCAGCGGGTTCAGAGCGGTCATCGGCTCCTGAAAGATCATCGCGATCCGATCGCCGCGCAACTTTCGCAACGCGCGTTCGTCGAGGCTAAGCAGATCGCGCCCCTCGAACC
>JAYTRP010000141.1:0-6399 GCA_043746145.1 Hyphomicrobiales bacterium
ATGCTGGCGCCGATAAAGACTTGGTTGCCGCCAACCGTCTGGCAGCCCGAGATTGTCGAAATCACTTTTTCCGCCAGCGCGGCGGACGTCGATGTCACCTCCTCGGACATGTGCACGATTGCAAATTCGTCGCCGCCGAGCCGGGCGCAAAAGTCTTTCGGACCAATCGCCTTGGACAAACTCGAAGCAACGGTTCGCAGCAGTTCGTCGCCAATCGCATGGCCTAGCGTGTCGTTCACGTTCTTGAAGCCATCGAGATCAATAAACAAAAGGCTCATTTGCGCGCCATCTTCGCGCGCACATTGTCGCGCCGCGTCGAGCCTCTTATCAAACGTGAAGCGGTTCGGCAGGCCGGTCAGCGTGTCGTGATGCGCCATATAGGCGATCCGGTCCTCCGAAGCGACGCGTCGAGCGACTTCTGCTTGAATCGCCGCGTTGGCTTTCATCAACTTTGCGCTGCGTTCGTTGACGCGCTGCTCGAGCTGCGTCCTGAAGCCTTCCAGCGACGCATTGGTCTCACGAAGCTCAAGCTCCGCTCGTCGTCGCTCTAACTGTTTGTTCACGCGCGCGAGCGCGACCGCAAAATCCACCGGCTTCGTCACGTAGTCATTCGCCCCAAGCGATAGGGCGCTGACGATATCCTCTGGCTGGCTTTTGGCTGTGACCATAATGACCGGCAAAAGTGCGGCCGGATGCACCAGGCGAATGTGGCGCAGCGTTTCGCTGCCGTCCATTCCAGGCATCATCACGTCAAGGAGAATCAGATCGAACTCCTGATCGAGAATGGCCTGGAGCGCCTCCTCGCCGGTCGCGACTTCAACAACCTCGAAGCCGCGCCTGACAAACCGCCGCGAAAGCACAGCGCGGTTGTCGCTGAGATCATCGACGATGAGCAACTTGCCTGCTGACGCTGCGTTGGAACCCTGCGTGTCTTGCCGAGTCGCCGCCGCGGCATTGTAATGGATAGTCATGCAATCGCCTTTGAAAAGGTTTAGGCTGCTACGGTATTTGCAGAGAAACGTTCGAGCGCGACGGGTCCGTTGTCGTCCCGGGCTGCTTGAATTGCGGGTACTCGAATAATGAAGCTGGCGCCATGCCCCGGCTCGCTGTCAGCGAAAATAGCTCCGCCCATCATCATGCAAAGCCGTTGGCTAAGCGCCAATCCCAGCCCGGTCCCTTTAATTTTGCGAGATTCCGGGGAATTGACCTGCTCAAAATCCATGAAAAGACCTTTGAGCGCTTCAGGCGCGATGCCAATCCCCGTATCGCGAACTTCGATCTCAATCCAATCACCCGCGAAGGCGTGGTGGCGTCGCGCCGACAGCGTGACAACTCCATCAAAGGTGAACTTTCCAGCGTTGCTGAGCAAATTGAGAGCCGCTTGACGTAGGCGTAGCTCGTCGGAAGCCATTTCGCCCAGTTGGGGATCGGTATGCACAACCAGCTTGTTATGATTGGCC
Source organism: Hyphomicrobiales bacterium (assembly GCA_043746145.1). GTDB lineage: Bacteria > Pseudomonadota > Alphaproteobacteria > Rhizobiales > Beijerinckiaceae > Roseiarcus. Next base: position 1,461 of record JAYTRP010000141.1, read on the forward strand.
TGGATCGAGGGCGCTGCGGTGGCGGCGACATCCCTGATAAGCCGGGCGATATCGAACGTCGACACGTCGAGCTGCATTTCGCGAGACTCGATCCGCGTTATGTCGAGCACGTCCGTTACGAGCGAGAGAAGATGCTTTCCCGCGGCGTTGATCTTCGAAAGATCGCTTACCCTCTGCACATCCGCTGCGAATTCGGCGTCTTCCTCAAGGATCTCGCTAAAGCCGATCACCGCATTCAGAGGCGTGCGAAGTTCATGGCTCATTTTCGCGAGGAACTTCGACTTGTCGCGACTGGCCTTCTCGGCTCTCTCCTTTGCTTCCGTCAGCCGTTCCGAGGTTTGGCGATGACTGCGAGCTTCGCGCTCCAGCGCCGATTCAGAAGAAAGCAGCAGCCCGTAGTAAATCGCGAGAACGGCCATATACAAAGTTGCGCTGATAACCGAGAGCAGTCCGACACGCGACATACCTGTCATTGGAATCCGGTTCGGCAGGTCGCCGATCACCAACGAATAGACAACGAACGCCGCTACATTGGCGATGAAGATCGCCAGAACGCGAATCGGCTTGTCGCTGAGGTAGAAGAACCCATTGGTGAGCGCAATCAGCAGCCACGGAAGAAAGGGGGAACTTACTCCCCCGTAATTGTAGGCGCCGAACAGGGTGACCGCAATGAGCACCTGGACCGAGACGGTCGCCAGCAATTTGAGGTTGCCGGTCCAGCGAAGGCAAAGCGGCAATAACCAGAAAAAGGCGATCCCCGCCGCAATCAAGGGAACATGCACGCCCGGTTGGGGGTCGGTCAGAAACAAAAATGCGACGATCGAAGCGCCCGAAGTCGGACCGACAAGGTGCGTGAACACGAATATCCGAGCGCGGCCTAGATCCGACTTTGTAAGGCGGGATCTTTCCGGGATAAACCAATCAATGAACGTCAAAATTGCTCTGAGCATTCAGAATGGTCCCGAAAATTGCCGCGCAAATTCCCTAATTGAAATTGCGGTCTACGTGTGAAAATTCCATTGCTCGGCTGACGTGTGGCGCCCACGAGGTTACCCAATCGTAATCGTGGAAAGTAGGGCACTAGTTGTGACACATACTTTACTATGTCGATTAGGCCGCTAGTAATCGGTGTACTGTATATCTGAAGGACACGCCGAGAGCCTTCATGTCTTTTAATATCAGCGTCACAAAATCACTGGACGCATTTATACCCGCAGAAATGCGAGCGGATCGCGAGATGCATACCCGCGCCCGCATGTTCCTAGTCAGTCATCTGTTTGGGCCGTTCCTAGGCAATGTTATTCCCGGCTATTTGCTCTGGGCGGATCCCAAATCAGCGTCAAATCTGGCGGTGCTTGCTTTCTCGATCTGCGGCTTTTGGATTTTCCCGTTACTGCTCAAAGTTACGGGCCGCTATACTCTTTTGTCGTATATCTCAATCCAGAATTTGCTGTTCGCGATCCTGTGGGGTTGCTTCTTCTACGGCGGCCTATCGTCTCCGTTCCTGCCCTGGCTGGTCACGGTGCCGCTGCTGGCTTTCTTTTACCTAGGCGCGAGCCTGCGAAGCTGCACGGCCATCCTGTCCCAGATCGGGCTTAGTCTGGCCGCTTTCATCGGCCTCTACGTAGCCGGCGGCGAATTTCCGCACACGATGGACGTGGCGGATATGCAGATCATCGGCATCATTTCGATTATCAGCGCGTCGATCTATGTATCCATGATGGCGCTCTATTATGCCGGTATTCTGAAATCGCAGTGGGAATTCGAGCGTGAAGTGAAGGAGCACATCGAAACCGCTGATCAGCTGCGCGAAGCAACCTCGCAGGCCCTGCAGGCGAGCGCCGCAAAAGCCGAGTTCCTGGCCAAGATGAGCCACGAATTGCGGACGCCGTTAAACGCCGTCATCGGTTATAGCGAGATCCTGCTTGAAGATTACGATCCGGTGGTCGACGCGCAGAGCGTCGACGACGTCAACCGGATACATGCCGCGGGCAGGCATCTCCTTAGCTTGGTCAACGCGATCCTCGATCTTTCAAAGATTGAAGCCGGTAAGATGAAGGTGTTTGCCGAGCCGCTCCACGTCGGCGATTGGATGACGTCATGCGCGCAACGTTGGGTCGACGATTGCCGCATGGTGGGGCGCACTATCACTGTCAATGTCGACGACCGGATCGTTATGATCGATGTCGACCAGCACAAGCTCGAGCAGATCCTTGACGCCGTCGTGGACAATGCCGTGCGTTATGCGCCCCAAAGCGGAATTGAGATTGCGGTGACGCCTATCGAGAATGCGACGGATGCCGCTTCGCGAATTCAAATCCTGATTTGCGATAGCGGGCCCGGAATTGCGGCAGAGTTGTTGTCGAACCTGTTTGAGACGTTCAACGACTTCGATGATCAGAGAGTAAGCGTTTATGGTGGAGCGGGCCTAGGATTGCCGCTTAGTCATCGCTTGTGCGCTTTGCTAGGAGGCGACTTGAACGTGATGCACACGACGAAGACGGGCACGACTATCGAGTTGATAATTCCGCGCTCGCAGGCGGAAGACAAACAAACTGCCCCCATCCTTTTCGATCTTGCTCAGGCGGCCTGATACGAGCTGTCCGCCAATAGGCGACGGGCTGAATGTTCGACCAACCAACAGTTTCGAATGACGGGTCACTTTCCCGACGGACGGATCACGACACAAATCGGTTTAACGGAGATGGACGTGAATAGATCATCGACAACAATATTGCCGTCAACATTGTCGGGCAGTCTCAGAGATTATCGAATGGTCGAGGGCTCAAACCTGCTCAAGCGGGTCGAGGGATTTTACGCCTGGCAGAACAAACGGTTTCACGAGGGTTTCTGGCCCTATGCACGGGCGGCCGATGGCAGCCCGGGCACCACTTGCAGCGTCGCCGACGATCTAGGCCGGAAAACCCAGGGGGTCAATTTCGGATCGCAGGATTATCTGAGCCTGGCCAGTCATCCAGCCATACGCAACGCCGCGCATGAAGCCATCGAGCGATACGGCGTCCATAGCGCGGGCTCGCCGGCGTTCATCGGCAATACGACAGCGTCCGTCGCGCTCGAGCGCAAGATTTCCGAGTTCCTGCAAATGGAGCGCACCGTTCTGTTTCCGACGGGGTACGCGGCCGGATTCGGCGCCATCAAGGGCCTGGTTCGATCCACTGACTACGTCATCATGGATAGCCTCGCCCATGCGTGCCTACAGGACGGCGCGGCTGCGTCAACGAAGAACGTATTTTTGTTCCGACATCTCGATACCGCTTCCGCCCGACGTTGGCTTGCCGAGATCCGCGCCAAGGATAGCGTCAATGGCGTCTTGGTCGTCACCGAGGGGCTGTTTTCCATGGAATCGGACACGCCCGACATTTCAGCATTGGCCGACCTTTGCCACGAATTCGACGCGACGCTGATGGTCGATGTCGCCCACGATCTGGGTTGCCTGGGCGCCGACGGTCGCGGGAAAATCGGTATTCAAAATATGCTCGGCAAAGTTGATATCGTCATGGGCAGCTTTTCCAAAACATTCGCGTCGAACGGCGGCTTCGTCGCGACCCGTTCGCGAGGCGTTCAGCAATATTTGCGATATTTTAGCTCGCCCGGGACATTTTCAAACGCGCTCTCGCCGATCCAATCAATAGTTGCTTTGCAGGCGTTTGAAATCGTCGAGAGCGGTGAAGGCGCGGCGCGACGAACCTCGATGATGCGAAACGTTGTTTCCTTGCGCGAAAAGCTGACAGCGTCGGGCATGGAGGTTTACGGCGAGCCTTCGGCGATCGTTGCTGTCAAGATGGGAACCGAAGCGCTGGCCCGTCTGGTCAGCCGCGAGCTCTCGATCTGCGGAATGGTGGCCAATCTGGTTGAATTTCCTGCGGTGCCCAAAGGGCAAGCGCGTTTCAGACTGCAGGTCATGGCTGATCACACGGAAGAACAGATTGTCGAGGCCGCGACTTTGCTAAGGCAAAGCTATGATGCCGCGCAGGATCAGTTGGGACAGATCCAGAATCCCCCCATGATGGCCAGCGCATGACGAAAGTCCATGCAGCGGACGGAGTAGAAAATCCCGCTATTTCCGTCCGCTCTAATCTTACAAAACGCCGATCCTCCCGCGCAGTCCTTTTCGACGCGGGAGTCCGTCGCATAGCGGTGACATTGTTCCCAGGGTTTTATACTTCCTTAATCCCAGTCTCATAGAGTTATCTGGCAATAAAAGCAGGCAGTGAAGCCAAGTTCGCAAGGATAGGTTCGCGTGCACGCCACAAAGCGCGTGCTCTGGCGAAAGCTACCGTGGAGGTCGTCTGATGAAGCCGTGGGATTTCCTGAAACGCGCTATAATGGGCGTCTGGTACCTGCATGTGGGCGCCCTCAATCGACTTTGGCCCTCGATCACAATCGAGGGCACGCGTCTGGAAATATTTCCGGGGGTGTACAAGCCGCTCGAAAACGAATCCGTATGCGCCGACTACTGCCGGCCGGGAGACCGCGTGCTAGATCTCGGCTGTGGTAGCGGCGTGGCAAGCGTGTTCTGCTCCCACAAAGCCCGTGAAATTGTCGCAGTCGACATTTCAGCGGCCGCGGTGAAAAACACCGTTGAGAATATCAACCGGCTTCGACTTAAGAATATCACGGTTCTCCAAAGCGACATGTTTTCGCGTGTCGAGGGCAAGTTCGATTTAATCGTCGCCAATGCGCCGTATGTCGCGGCGGATTTTGCGAGCGAGCAGGAGCAGTTCGCGACCTCGGTGCGCTATCTCCCCGTCTTGTTCGCCGAAGCGCCTAACCGGCTGACCTGCGAGGGACGGCTTCTCCTTCAGTTTCCGATCTGGTTCGCCCGACGCATTGAACGTCTCGCCGCCGCCCATGGGTTGAAGGTTGTCCAAGTTCGTCGGCTGCCGCCTAAATCCTTCTCGCTCATCATGCTGAGCGC
>JAYTRP010000142.1:0-1987 GCA_043746145.1 Hyphomicrobiales bacterium
CGCGGAATTCCGGACGCGTCGACGACGTGCTCGCGGGTCTTGCGCAATTGTCAGGAAACGGGCCGAAGGAGCCGCCCCCGCAACGCTACGATCTGACCGCGCCGACAGATTTTTCGCCCGGCGCTAAAGCGGCTTTCGGACAGGTCACCGTCGGCGACGTCAAGGCCGCGCTCATCTTCGATACCCAGAACGTGCTTGCGCGTCCAACCTCGGACGGCCCCTTCGTCATGGGCGAAAGCAAGTGGACCGACACGCTACCCAAACTACTGCAGCGCAAGGTCGTGGAGACGCTGGAGAATGCGCATTATCTGAAGACTGTAAGCGAGCCGCTCGATCAGGGCGCGCCCGATTACCAATTGCTGATCGACATCCGGCACTTCGACATCGCCGGCCCAACGCTCGAAGCCGTCGTCGAATTGTCAGCCCGCCTCGTCGGCAAGGACGGGAGGATCGTCGACGCGCGGATATTTAAGCAACGAGAACCGGCGTCGACGGTCGATGGGCCGGAGGCTGTGAAGGCGCTCAACAAAGCGTTCGGCATGGTAGCGGTGGCGGTTGTCAGTTGGTTTGGCGAGATCAAACCGTGAGTTGAGGCCGTTGGTCCTTCTGCGCGGAGGGTGGCAATGACGGGCCTTTCACGCCGACACTATAGTAAAGGACAGAGTTATCGAATGGCGGCTTGAAGCCCTGTGCCTTTGCCCGGCTCACTAGATTGATTTGAACAGCCTTCTTGGCCGCCAGGGGCGCTTTGAACGCATCAGCCGATCAATCAAGCAGAAATCGCTGGCGCAGAAAGCACTGGCTTTACTCGGCGAAGGACGCATTGGTGTCGTCGCCGCTCGTGTCCATGACTGAACGGCAAGACCCCGCCTCGTTGATCATATCGATCCGGGGCTCGTCTCAGTGAGCGGTCAGATCGACTGGCTCCTTCCGAGACTGAGGGCCCCAACATTGCTAACGCGATCACGAACTCAAAATCAGCGACAGTTAAACTGAGCGCTGCACAGCTGTTGATGATGTGCGCAGCGGCGCAGCGCGACGATCGCTGTCTCGCACCTGGAGAACGCCTGAAGGGCGCAGCGCTGCGCAAAGCTGGCGAAAAGCTGATGGAGGCTGGATGGGTCCGCGAGCTTCGCGCCAAGCCGGGCATGCCGATTTGGCGGCAAGGCGACGACGCGACACAGTCCTACGCGCGTAAGCGGGCCTGTCGCAAACTTCCGGCGTTGACGGTTCGTTAGCCGCGCTAGCTGTATTTGGCGCCTCCCGTTCGGAGGCGCTCATGATCCTATCTGCCCTCGCCGCCAAGCTCAAACACCAGTCGAAGGACGACTTTAAGGGCCGGCACTTTGAGGCGGGATTGATCGTTCAAGCTGTCTCGTGGTACCTGCGCTATCCGCTGAGCTACCGCGACATCGAGGAGTTGCTGCTGGAGCGCGGCCTCGAGGTCGACCACAGCACCGTAAACCGTTTGGTGCTGGCCTACGCGCCGCTGATCGAGCGTCGGTTGTGGCCTTTCCGCAAGCCTCACTGCGGATCCATCCGCGTCGACGAGACCTACGTCCGCATCCGAGGCAAGTGGCGCAATCTGTACCGCGCCATCGATAAGCGCGGCGAAGCGGTCGACTTCCTGCTGACCGCCAAGCGCGACCTTGATGCCGCCAAACGGTTCTTCCGCAAAGCCTTGAAAGATGGTCCTCTGCTGTCGCCCGACCGCATTGGCACAGATGGCGCCGGCATCTATCCGCCTGCCCTGGCGGCGGCGAGGGAGGACGGACTGCTAGCTTGCGATCCCGTCCACTACGTGACCAAGCACCTCCAGCAAGGGATTGAGAGCGACCGCTTCCGGGTGAAGAAGAACATGCCTAAATTCGGCGGCTTTCAAAGCTTCGACACGGCGCGGCGATCCGTCCAGGGGTTCGAAGCCATGCTCTGGCTGCGCAAGGGCTTCGGCTTCGCCCGCGCCTGGACCGTGATCGAGCAGAACCGG
>JAYTRP010000143.1:0-1977 GCA_043746145.1 Hyphomicrobiales bacterium
CGATAGGCCTCGCGCAGCACGCCGTCACGGCTAAAGCCGAGCTTGGCGTAGGCGGCCTGAGCCCGCGCATTGTCGGCGAAGCAGTCGAGGTAAAAACGATGGATCGCGGGATTGGCGAACGCCCAGTCGAGCAGCAGCGCCAAAAACGTAGTTCCGACGCCTAAACCGGGCTGGGCCGCCACGATGCGCTTCAGGTAGAAATTGCCATGGGGGTCGTCGATATCGCGAACGATTGCAAAGGCTAGCGGCGCGGCGTTCTCATCCTCGCCGAGGAAATAGCAATATCGGGGGGAGGCGAACATCGCTTCATGCCCAGGCCGGTCGGAACGCCCGACGTAAGCCTCGAAACCGGGACCGCGCTCGATCGCCATGATCTCGTCGATGTCGTCCGTGCTGGCGGGCCGAAGGGTCAGATGCATGCAGACTCGCAACAGGAGAAACGTCCGCGATCATGTTCGCAATTCTGCATTGCGCGAGGCGAAGCGATTGTCTATACCGCGCCGACTTAACGCGGCTACAGAGCCGCCGCGAGGCGGCGCTTAGCTCAGCGGTTGCGCACTTTCCTGACTTGGAAGGTTGACGCTGAGACAGATCAAGGGGTTACAACCTCTTGGATCAGCAGTTACCGGCTGCTGGTTTCGACGGACGGGCGATTAGTTCAGCGGTAGAATGTTCCCTTGACATGGGAGAGGTCACAGGTTCGAACCCTGTATCGCCCACCAACACCGCAGCCGGCGCGGTCGCAGCAAGTCTCTCGACGACCTACGAGCCGAAACCGTCTTTGGGCATGGAGGCGGTCAGAAGTTCGCTCCGTTGTTGGACCACTATCAAACCACTGAAATTGTTACACTTTAGAAAAAAACATCGAAGGCGCGCGACAAACTCTCGAGCCCTGCGAAGCGACCCTACTTGTTAGACCGATGTCCGGGCCATTTCGAGATGCTCCTGGATTTCGTCGCGTGACCGACGGACGGCGGCCCGGCCGATTGCAATCAGTTCCGCGGCGCGATGGAATTCGAACAGACCGATTTTACTGGTTTTCAACGTCACCATCAGGTCCGGGGGATCGCCAGCCAGACGGGACCGCATGATTCGGTCCTGTGTAATGTTGATGGTATTCACCATAACGGCGGCGAGGCCCGGGGCGTCGGAACCGTCGGTGGACCAAGCGCGATGAGGCCACCATCCGCGTCGACGTGCAGCCGCAGGCGACATGGGCGGCGATACCACGGGCAAGTCGTCATCTGGCAGCAAGTCGTGTATCGTCGCGCCATTACTCACAACGTCGCCACCGATAGAGAGCGCGATTACACAATCGGCGCCAAATGCGCGCGCAACGTTAACGGGCACAGGATTTACGATAGCGCCATCAAACAGCCAGCGCCCTCCGATCCGGACCGGCTCAAAGATGCCGGGCAGGGCGTAGGAAGCGCGCAAAGCCTCCACGATGGGTCCTTGCTTTAGCCAGATCTCGTGTCCGGTGCGCAGTTCCGTGGCGACTGCGACGAAGCGAACGGGAAGGTCTTCAATGCGTTGCGCGCCCAGTGCCGCCTCAAGCCGCTGGCGAAGCCGGTCGCCACCCATTAAACCCGCGCCGCTGAAAGAGAAGTCGATAAGATTAAACACGCTGCGCTTAGTCAGCGAGCGCGCGAAATCCTCTAGCGCCGGCAAGCGACCCGCAGCGAAGCAGCCGCCGACCACCGCGCCGATCGACGACCCGACGATAACGTCGGGGACTACGCCCATTTCGGTTAGTTCCTGAAGCGCGCCGATATGCGCCCAGCCGCGCGCAACCCCAGCTCCCAGGGCGAGACCGATCTTTGGCCGAGCTTTACGCGAACCGCCCGAAGAGACGTCGGGCGCCGCGCGTCGAAAAAATGCTAGCGTCATGTCAACGCCCCCGAACTCGAGTTTTCAGCAACCGAAAGGGCTACAGGACACTCAGATTTGCATGATCGCTTCGTACAAACGTTAACA
>JAYTRP010000144.1:0-1976 GCA_043746145.1 Hyphomicrobiales bacterium
CGGCCTCGAGGCTCGCCATATCGTTGTAGACATATTCAATCAGATGCGCGCGATCTTCCGCCGTTACGCCGAGGGGATGCGGCGAGCACCAGGGAACGGCGCCGTGGTAAGCGCCGCGCGCGGCCAGGATTTTACGCCGGCCCGTCGCCGCGCGCGCCAGTGTGACGCAAGTCGTTGTCGCATCCGTGCCGTTCTTCGAGAACAGCGCCCAATCGGCGTGCGGGATCAAACGAACCAGACGCTCGGCAAGCTCAACCATGCGCTCAGTCGGGCCATTCAGCAGATCGCCAATCGCCATTTGCCGCTGGGCGGCCTCTGTGACCTTGGGATGCTTGTGGCCGAGAATGTTCGGGCCCCAACTGCACATGAAATCGACATAGCGCTGCCCGTTCACATCCCAGATGTGACAGCCTTCGCCACGTTCGAAGAACTGGGGATAGCCGACGGGCAAGCCTTCCGACCGCATGTGTCCGAACATCCCCGCAGGGATGACGCGTCTAGCGCGCGCTCGGAGTTTCTGATCCGCCGTTTCGAGCTGGATGTTCATAGCCGGACCCTCCAATCGCTCCAACGTACGATATACGATATATCCGTCAAGCCGATGTTTTTCCCGGCCTGCGCATTTTTTGTCAGGTTTGCGCCTCTTTAACAGGCGCCCGACGCTTGGTCGCCCCACGGAACTTGAGTTGCATTACGCCGTCGGGATCTTCAACGAGTCCTGCTTCGCCGTTTTCGATTCTGCTCATCAACTCCACGAGCCGTGCGCCGCCTTCGATCATGTCGTCCTGCACCGCCTGGCGCGCGGCGACGGGATCACGGCGGCGCAAGGCGTCCATCAACGTCAGATGCTGGTGCGCGCCGGGGTAGGTCGGCGTCGCATAAGGATAGAGATATTTGAGCAGCGGCCCGTTGCGCAGCCAAACACTCTCGAGGATCGCCACGAGATCGCTCATCTGCGAGGCGCGATAGATTAGGAAGTGGAACTGGAAATTTGTCAGCGTCGCGGCTTCATAGTCGCCGTCCTTCTCCGCCGCAATCAACTGCTCGTGGATCTGCGCAAGCTTCACAAAGTCGGCTGACGTGATAAGCGGCGTCGCCTTCTCCGTGGCTAGACCTTCGAGCAACAAACGAACTTCGCGCAGTTCCTTGTAGCGCGACAGCGAGAGGTTCGCGACAGTGATTGATTGGCTCGAGCGAATTTCCAATCCGCCCTCGCGCGCAAGCTGCATGATCGCCTCGCGAACCGGCGTTTGACTAACCCCCATAGCCGCCGCGAGTTCGCCGATCCGCAGCCGCTGGCCGGGCCAGAAGCGCCCCGCCATCAACGCTTCACGGAGCTGCTTGTACACGCGCGTCGTGAAATTCTCGCGATCGCCCAGTTTCAACCCCTCCAGCATCAATCCCCATCCTTTCCCAGCGCGCGTTCAGCGTCCGACGCATACACGTCTACGCCTCGGAAGGACAGGCGTTGGCGCGAGGAGGCCTGTGCGGCAATCGTTGTCCAGTCGTATAGCATCGGAACCATCTCACCGGCCGCCCAGGCCGCGTTCTGGTTCATGTGCCACACGTTGCCGGGCTCTCCCGAAGCGCCGTGGAACACGATCCATCGGCTGTTCTCCCAAGCGCCCACGTCGAAGACATAGCGCGACAGCGAACCGTAGACCGCGCGCGCGCCAATTCCCGCGGCGCAGCCGGTCGCGAACACCGTATCGTTGTCGCCGCCCACCGGCGCGCTGACGCGATCGAGCGCCTCGACGTGCGCGGGAAAGGACGCAGAGAGCGGGTGCGTCAATCGTGGGACATGCACGCCGCCCCAGGGCTCAATGGGCGTCGCAGCGACCGCTTCCAGCGCTTCATTCAATAGATGGTCCCAGGTCGCACCGTTCAACCACGTACAATCGTCGTTGCGCATCAGGCCTATCAACGTCCACCAGAGCTGGTTGACAGGATTGAGCCCCGGCGCGACTTCCGCCATC
>JAYTRP010000145.1:0-18494 GCA_043746145.1 Hyphomicrobiales bacterium
CCACGAAAAATCGCTATCTGACGCGCGGCACACGTTTGATGATCCATGAACGCAGGATGGATAAGCAACTTCACGTCAGCGGCCCGCTGACGACATGCGTGGCGACTATCGTGGCCACGCTGCACGAAATCGAAGCATCGATTGTCATTCAGAACGACGGCTTCGCAAGCCTGATCCGCGGCTCCAAGGTGGCGATGGAAGAAGTTCTCCGTCGCGCGTCGGGCCACTGGTATATCGAGGCTGGGGAGGCGAATTTCTTCGGGCTCAGGGCGAATGTTATCCAAATTCCGCCGCGCCTACCCCGCCTCCAGCAACTTCACCGCCGCGTCGCGCTCGAACAACCACAGCAGCGTTCGTAAGCCCCTGTTCTCCTCGCCTTCGAGTCGGTCATTTGCGGCGATGGCGGCTTCGGCTTGCGCGCGCGCCATGGGGAGGAGCGCGCCGTGCACTTCGAGTTGCGCCAGGCGAAATCCGGGGGCGCCGGCTTGGCGCGCGCCGAGCACATCGCCTTCGCCGCGCAGTCGCAGATCCTCCTCGGCAATGCGGAAGCCGTCCTCGGTATCGCGCAGGATCTCGATGCGCGCCCGCGCGGCGGCGCCGAGCGGAGCCTTGTAGAGCAACAGGCAGGTCGACTGTCCCGCGCCGCGCCCGACCCGGCCGCGAAGCTGGTGCAATTGCGCGAGGCCAAAACGCTCGGCATGCTCGATCACCATGACGGTCGCCTCCGGCACGTCGACGCCGACCTCGATCACCGTCGTCGCCACCAGAATCTGGGTCTCGCCGCGCTGGAAACGCTGCATCGCCTCATCCTTGGCGGCGCCCTTCATGCGGCCGTGCACGACGCCGACCGCGTCGCCAAAGAATGCGCGCAACGCCTCCGCGCGCTCCTCCGCGGCAGCCACGTCCAGCGCCTCGCTCTCCTCAACCAGCGGGCAGACCCAGTACGCACGAGCCCCGTTCGCCACGGCGCGAGCCAAACCCGCGACTACCTCTTCCAGCCGTTCCAGCGGCATCGCGCGCGTGTCGATCGGGGTGCGTCCCGGCGGTTTCTCGTCGAGCGCGGAAACGTCCATGTCGCCGAAATAAGTCAGGACGAGCGAGCGCGGGATCGGCGTCGCCGTCATAACCAGCAAGTCCGCCGCGTCGCCTTTTCCCGCCAGCGCGAGCCGCTGATGCACGCCGAAACGGTGCTGCTCGTCGACGACGGCAAGGCCAAGGTCACGAAACGTCACGCTCTCCTGAAATAGCGCATGGGTGCCGACCGCGATGTCGATCGCACCCTCCGCCAACGCCGCGCCTTGTGTCCGCCGCACCGCCGCAGTGTCGCGGCCCGTGAACAGAGCGAGCCGCAGCCCGACGCTCTCGGCGAGCGGCAGCATGCGCTGAAAATGCTGCCGCGCGAGAATCTCGGTCGGCGCCATCAACGCCGCCTGCCGTCCCGCCTCGACCACATGCGCCATCGCGATTAGCGCGACCACGGTTTTGCCAGAGCCGACATCGCCCTGAAGCAGGCGGATCATGCGCCGAGGCGCGACAAGATCGGCGCGGATTTCCTCACCCGCGCGGGTTTGCGCACCGGTCAGCGCATAGGGCAGCGCGGCGCGCACTCGCTCGGCCAGCAGGCCTGCGCCCGCTTGCGCGCGGCCCGGCAGCACGCGCATGCGCGCCCGCACTAACAGCAGGGCGAGTTGGTTGGCGAGCAGTTCATCGTAGGCGAGCCGGCGCGCAGGCGCGCTGGTCGGCTCGATGTCCCCAGGCGCGCTGGGCAGGTGCATTCGCTGCAACGCTTGCGAGAACGAAAGGTCGTCGAACCCCGAGAGCGCCATCGCGCTCGCCCATTCCGGCATTTGCGGCGCACGCGCGAGCGCGGCCTCGGCGGCCTTCTGCACCGTGCGCGGAAACAGCCCCTCGGTTAGTCCGTAGACCGGCTCGATCGCGGGCATTCGCGCGAGTTCAAACTCGTCCATGACCCGATCGGGATGGACCATCTGGAGATGCCCGTCCCAAAGTTCGAGCTTGCCGGAAACCCAGCGGGTCGCGCCGATTGGCAAACGCTTTTTTACCCAGTCGATGTTGTTCAGAAAAAACAGGAGTTCGACGTCGCCCGTGTCGTCCTCGACCAGCACGCGGAACGGTCCCTTGCGATTGCTGGGCGGAGGACGATGCTCTGTGACCCGTACTTCGAGCGTCGCGATGGCGTCGCGCGGGGCCTCGCTGATCCTAGGCCGCGCCCGCCGGTCCAGCGCGGCGTGTGGCAAATGAAATAGGATGTCGAGCACGCGCGCGCCCTGGGACTGGCCGAGCAGCTTGTCGAATAATTTGGCGTTCTTCGGCCCAACGCCGGGCAGAACGCTTAGCGGCGCAAACAGGGGATCGAGCAGAGCGGGACGCATGGACGCAACTTAGGCAAGTTGGCAAGTTTTCGCCAACAAAACGCGTTTAAAGGGATTAGCGATCTGGGCGCTGGGATGAACGGCGCCTGAGCCGCTGTCACCGGGATCGCCTCAAGTCGCTGTTGGAAGCGCCATCGTCTCCGTCCAACTCGCCTTACATCGGAGGCATCACACCGTCCTTGCCGACCACGATATAGGCAGCGTTGAGCCCGCCATCGTCCGCCTGCGCGCCGGTCGCCACAATCCCGGCGCCGAGTTTGACATCATCGCGTACGCCAGGCCCGACGGCGACGATCGGCGCGTCTGGAGGAAGCCGAACCGTTTTCGCGCCACCGGCGTAGTTGACGGTCAGTTCGCCGCCATCGAGTGCGCCGACCCGAGGCGACAGCGCCCCGTTGGTCATAGAACTGCCCGGCGCCAGGTCGTAGGCACGAGAGCCCTCGCCCGTTCCGCGCAGGCTTTCAGGAAAAATATGTATCTCGAGCACCTTTAACCCACCGTTGGCGTCTGGCGCCGCGGTCACGCCTATGAACGCGTTCGGCTTTAAATCGTCGCGCGAGGCCTTCATCGCCAGCGAAATTCGCGTCATGGCCCGAAGATGAACATCGCGTTTTACGCCATCGCGCGTGGCGACGCTCAGCACGTCGCCCGTAATCGCCTCGATAGTCCCGCGCGCCTTAACGACCGCCGTGGTCTGCGCGAAGGCAAAGTTTGAAGCGCCAACGGCGAGCGCGAGCGCAACCGATAGACTGCGGATCATGACTGCCCTTTCAAAGCAGCTTCAATATCGGGCGCCAGTTTTTCCGGCGCCTCGGTCGGTGCAAAACGGCGCAATGTTTGGCGTTCCCGACCGACTAGGAATTTCGTGAAGTTCCATTTGATCGCCTCGATGCCAAGAAGCCCAGGAGCCTCGCTTTTTAGAGCCTTAAAAAGCGGATGAGCGCTGGCTCCGTTGACATCGGTCTTTGCGAACAGGGGAAAAGTGACATCGTAGTTGTTGGTGCAGAAACCGCGGATGTCCGACGCATCGCCGGGTTCCTGATGCGCGAACTGGTTGCTGGGAAACCCCATGACCACGAAGCCGCGGTCATGGTAGCGCCGGTAGAGCGCCTCCAACGCGGTATATTGCGGTGTAAGCCCACAGCGGCTGGCGACGTTGACGACAAGAAGGACTTTTCCGGCGTAGTCGCCCAGTTTTTGTTCGGAACCTTCTAGCGTTAAAAGCGGCATTTCAGCGGAAAGCGACATTAGACCTCCAGGACGACCCTAGCCCAATATCTACTAAGCGCCGACGATTAAATAGTCGGTGTGTCATCGCGCCGCGGGCAAACCCGGACTAATTGCACTCAAGGCCATGCGTGTGAGTTAGACACGACATCCCGCGTCTCACTCCGCCGGGGCCATTTTTTCCTGCTGTCCCTGATCTGTCGAATCCCTCGCCCCCGGCGACGCGCCAGCATCGGCTCGCCAGGACTTAATGCAAAAGAATAGCAGAGGGATTGCGACAACCATCAGACCTGCAAAAAATGGAATGTTGATCTGCACATGAACCTCGGACACCCAATAAGAGAGTGGGATCGCGATGAGACAGGATAGCGCCGGCACCAGCAGAAAAAACAAAGTCACAAAGCCATTATCGTTGTCCGTCACATGCAGAGCGACCTGGTAAAGCGCCCGCCCCAGCGCCGCCGACAATAGCGTGCCAAATAGGAGCAACCCAACGGGCAGCAGCGCATGCGCTAAGGGAGCAAGTTCTGCGCGAGAGTAGGAAACAATCAAGCAGACGGGAATCAGCAGAACGATCGAAACGGCGAAATTCGCCGCGACCGCGGCAGGCGTATCGTATTTATCGAACCATTTCCCAATCAGCGTGCCGTTGAGGGCCGTCAGCACTGGAATAGGAATAGCAACCGCAGCCGAGTGATAAAAAATATCACCGGCAAATTCTGAAATATTCGGACGATGATCGCCGTCGATTTGGCTCCATGCGATCATCATAGAGCCGGAAAAAGCAACGATGAGACAGCCAAAAAACACGATCGGCGACAGGGGAATCGATTTTCTAGTCACCACCAAAGCAACTATGGCGGCCCAGAATGGCAACAGATTCAACAAAGCGGAAATCGTAATGGGATGCGAGTGAGCCAAACCAATATTGTACAGAACCAAGCCAATAAGCCCTAGGAGAAATATTACACCCAGCTTAAAATAATTCTGTGGTGCGCCCAGCAGACGCAGAAAATCCTGCCTTGAGGAAGCGCGTAGCAGCAGTAAAGGTAGGGAAATCAGCAGCGCTAATTGAGTGACGCCAACGAAGTTTATAAACGTAATGGTTCTTGCCGCTGCTGCTGAAAATGGTTCCTGCACAGCAATAAACAGAGACGCCCCGATGGCGTACGCGCTACCCGATTTGTAGCTATTGCTCGGCTTCGAACTCGCCATACACCTACTAACCGGTCACGATGCGCGACATCGCTATCGAGTTTGACGACCCCGATTCCGTTCGGCTCGAACTTTCACGCGTGCTGGGGGCGCCGAGCGCGCGGCCGCGACCGCCACGCCTATGACCAAAGCCGCCAGTAATGTGTTGATCAGGGCAACGTCCGGCATGGTCAACTCCAAAGTCTTTTGAATCGTTATTGCGGTCTCAACGCGCGAGTCGCTCGTCTGTTCCGCTAAAGATTAATTCTAACGATTAGCGGGCAGCCGCTGTAACCGTTGCGCAAAGGTTCTTCCGTAAGGTCATCACGCCTAATTTTTTGCTCGGCTCCAGCGATTGTCGTCATGTAACCGAAAATACTCGCCAAATTCCTGCAAACGGCAGGCAAGTTTTTTCACGTGTCTGGAACGAAAGCCAAGTCTTTCCGGGACGACATGCGCGCCCCGGTGATCGGCGGATCATTGTTCAATCTCACCGCCCAGGGCACAAACACAAATTTACTGATATCGACGGCTGTATTTATAAACGAGTCCCAGGGATCTCCATAAGAACAGCGCGCGTCGCTGACCTTTATCGAATCACGCTCGGCTGGGCGGCGGACCGTCGCGCCGCGGCTACGGTCGAATTCGTCCTTGTGCCTCCAGCGGTGCTGATGATGATAGCGTCGGTTGTCTATGCAGGACAGGGTTTTGAGATCTAGCGCAACGTCACGCTCACGCTTCGCAGCTTGACGGTCCTCGCCACGCAGCAGACCAACATCGGCACGTCCAGCAAATCGTACACGTATTGGCAAATTCTTAGCGCCGCTACGCTCGTCGTCGCGCCTTATGATTCCACCCAGGTTTCGATTGCGCTCGCCGAGATCCAGACCAACGGCACGACGACCGGGGTTCTGCAATGGTGCAAGACCACCGGCCCGATCATCACTCTTTGCCCGGGATCGGCGCCTATAGTTCCCGTCAATCGGGTAGGCATGGACTCTGTCATTTATGTCGTCGAGCAATACAATCACACGCCGCTCAACATCTGGTTCACGAACAGCACGATCCCGCTCTCGGAATCGATTTACATGGCCCCGCGAGCGTCCACCAGCATCGCCTGCTGCACCTAAGCGCGGTCAACCGAAACGGAACGCCGAGATCGTCTTGCCGCCGATGACGTCCTGAAAATCCCGTGCGCCGGCGCTCTCGCCCCCGGCGCCTGCGGCGACCATCAAAGGCAGCAGGTGTTCTTCTCGCGGATGGCATTCGCGCCCTGACGGCGCCTGCGCCCAGTAGATCAGACTTTCCTCCCGCGCCGCCGGCGACGCGATCATCGCCGCTCCGAGCCAATCATCGAAGGCGAGGGACGCCTGACCGTCGCCGTCTCGGAAATGCCTGAGATCGTGATAGCTCATCCCGCTGCCGACGATCAGGACGCCTTCGTCGCGAAGCGGCTCTAGCGCCTTGCCGAGCGCGATGTGGAACGCCGGATCGAGGTCGCGCCGCAGCGACAGCGTCACCACTGGAATACGCGCTTCCGGATCGACGATCAGCATCGGCACAAAGACGCCGTGGTCGTAGCCGCGCTGCGCATCTTCGCGAACCGGCAGTCCCGCCGCCACGATTAGCGCCTCCGCCCGGCGGCCGAGTTCGGGCGCGCCCGGCGCTGGATACTGCAGCTTGTAGGTATGCGCGGGAAAGCCGTTGTAGTCGTAAATCATTGCTGGAGCGACGGCCATGCCGACCGTTGGCGCGTCTTCTTCCCAATGCGCCGTGACGACAAGGAACGCCTTCGGCGGCGCGGGCAGACCAGCCACGATACCCGCGAGATAGCGGCGCAATCCTTCCCACGCGACTTTGCCGAAAGGCGGCGGACCATCGAGCCAAAAGCAGGGGCCACCCCCATGGGGCAGAAAAATCGTGGGTTGCCGCACGGAGGTCATGGCGCCTTTGGTCTCAACGACGATCATGCGAGACTACAAGACGCGCACGCGCATCGCCAGCGCGTCTTGCGACATGACGCGCCCCTAGACTTAAATATGAGCCTGTCGCGACTTGCGCCTGACTCTCGAATGCGTTCTGTTGCCGCGAGGCCGCGTCCGACAGAAGCGCGGTTCAAGGGAGGCTCGCGATGTCGGAACTTGAAACCCGCACAATGTCCAAAGTGGCATGGCGGCTCGTACCTTTTCTGATGCTCTGCTATTTTATCGCCTATCTCGACCGCGTCAATCTGAGCTTCGCCGGCGGTCCGATGAGCAACGACCTAGGCTTCTCGTCAAGGGTTTTTGGAGGCGCTGCGGGCATATTCTTCATAGCCTATTTCTTCTTCGAGGTGCCGAGCAATATGGCGCTCGACTGGGTTGGGGCGCGGATCTGGATCGCCCGAATCATGCTGACCTGGGGCATCGTCGCCGGAGCCGAAGCCTTCGTGCAGGGGCAAACCAGTCTTTACGCCGTACGATTGCTGCTCGGCGTTGCGGAGGCGGGGTTTTTCCCGGGAATCATCTTCTTCCTCACGCTCTGGTTCCCCGCCGCCTACCGCGCGCGGATCATCGGAATGTTCATGTTCGCCATTCCGATCTCGACCGTGATCGGCTCGCCGATCTCCGGCGCCTTGCTCAACCTCGAGGGGTTCCAGGGCCTGCATGGCTGGCAGTGGATGTTCCTGATCGAGGCTGTGCCGGCGCTACTCATGTCGGCGGTTGTGTTCTTCTATCTCACCGACCGCCCGCGCGACGCACATTGGTTGACAACCGAGGAGAGCCAGTGGCTGCAGGGTCGGCTAGATGCGGAGCGTGCGACTCGGGAGCGCCACGGCGCGGCGTCCTGGTATCGATCGATGCTCGATCCGCGCGTGATCGCGCTCGGTTTCGTCTACATGGGCTGTAACATCCCGCAATATGGCCTGAGCTTTTTCCTGCCGCAGATCGTCAAGGCGTTTGGCGGCCTCAGCAACGTTCAAGCCGGATTTGTCACCGCCCTGCCCTATGCCGTCGGCGCGATTGGCATGATCCTTTGGAGCCGCCATTCCGACGCAACCAAAGAACGCAAGTGGCATGCGATCATTCCGCTGCTGGCGATCGTCGTCGGCCTGATGGCCGCAGCCTATACGCCCGACCCGACAATCAAGATGGTGTTCCTTTGCGTCGCCGGGTTTGGCTTTTTCGCTGTGCTGCCGGTGTTCTGGACGCTGCCGACCTCGTTCCTCAGCGGCGCGGGCGCGGCGGCCGGCATTGCCGCCGTCAACTCGATCGGTAACCTCGGCGGCTATTTCGGCCCGCAGGTGTTCGGCATGCTGAAGGAATCTCGCTTTGGCGAATTCGGCAGTCTCGCATTCCTCGCGGCATGTGCGTTAGTCGGCGCCGGCATCGTGCTGGTGCTGGGCCACGACCCTGCGCTGGAGCGGCCGCCGGAGGGGTTGAAGGCGGCGGAGTGAGGGTGTTGCGCCGCGCTCTCTTCAGTCATTGCGAGCAAACCTAAGCAACCAAAGGGGCCAAGAACAGCTCGTTGCGGTCTACGGCCGCGTCACGCGCCCATGGATTGCTTTGCTGCGCTCGCAAGGACGCGTGGCGACAGATCCTCGGAAAGCTCCTCACGCCCGCCGCAACGCCCCGCTCGCCGCATCGTAGATCGACTTCGCCCCGAACGCGATGAACATCAACCCGACCACCCTCGTCAGCATCACGCCGTGGGCGAGGAAGAACCGCCGCACTGCCGGCAGCCCCGCTGCGAATATTAGCGTGGCGTCGGCGGCGAGGAAGCCGACAAATGCCGCCGCGAGCAGTCGCGGAGCGTCGGCGAGGGTCAGGCGATCGACGTAAGGGGCGACGATTGCGGAGAACATCGCGAGCGCGACAGGGTACGCTTTGGGATTGGTGAGCCCGAACGCGAGTCCGGTCAGCAACGGGCGCTCGGCGCCGATCGCCTTTGGCGGGGCGTCTTTGCGCGTGAGCACCGCCCGCACGCCGAGATAGATCAGATAAGCGCCGCAACCAAAGCCCAGCGCCTCAAACAAGGTCGCGCCGAGTTGACTGGCGCCTAGGATCGAGGCGACGGCGAATGCGCCCCATGTCACGTCGCCAACCAAATGACCGCAGATGAACTTCGCGCCCGGACCTCGCCCGCGCGACGCCGACAGCGTGAACAGCGCGAGAAACGCGGGTCCTGGCGAGACGACGTAGAGATAAGCGGCGACGCCGCTGGCCAGCAGAATTTTCGCATCCATCAGGACGGCGCTCCTTGCATCAGGTCGGCTCCTCTTTGGCCAAACGCTTAAGCTCGTACAGCATGGCCTGCGCATCTCTTGGCGACATCGCATCGGGGTCGAGGCTATCCAGCCGCTCCCGCAATGCGTCGCTTTGCGAATCCGCTGAGGCTGGCGTGTACGAGAACAGCGGCATCGCGTCGACCACGCCGGTATGCTTGCCAGCTTCGAGATCGGCGAGCACGGCGCGGGCGCGCTTGATCACGGCGGCCGGGAGCCCCGCGAGCTTGGCGACCTGGATGCCATAGGAGCGATCCGCCGCACCGGGCGCGACCTCATGCAAAAACACTAGCACGCCGCGATGCTCGCGCACCCGCATTGTCAGATTGAAAATGCGCGGCAATGTGTCCGCGAGTTGCGTCAATTCATGAAAGTGCGTGGCGAACAGCGTCCGCGAGCGGCTCTCGTGGTGCAGATGCTCCACGCAGGCGAACGCGATCGACAGGCCGTCGAAAGTCGCGGTGCCGCGCCCGATCTCATCGAGGATCACCAGCGAACGCTCGGTCGCCTGATTGAGGATCGCCGCCGTCTCGACCATCTCGACCATAAATGTCGAGCGCCCGCGCGCGAGATCGTCGGCCGCGCCGACGCGCGAGAACAATCGGTCGACAATCCCGATATGCGCGTGCTTGGCCGGGACATACGAGCCCATCTGCGCGAGCGCCGAGATCAGCGCATTCTGCCGCAGGAAGGTCGACTTGCCCGCCATGTTCGGACCGGTGACAAGAGCGAGCCGCCCGCCATCGCCGGGCATCCCAGAGAGTTCGCAGTCGTTGGAAACGAACGGCTCTCCCCGCGAGGACAGCGCGGCCTCAACCACGGGATGGCGCCCGCCCTGGATTGAGAAACGCAGCGAGCGGTCGACATTCGGGCGCGTCCAGTCGCGCTTGACACTGAGTTCGGCAAGCCCCGCCGCGACATCAATCTCCGCCAGCGCCTCGGCAAGCCCGCGGATGATGTCGGCGCGCGCCAGACAAGCGCCCCGCAGGCGCTCGAACAGCGCTAATTCCAACGCCAGCGCGCGGTCGGCAGCGGTGGCGATTTTGACTTCGAGTTCAACCAGCGCGTTGGTTGAGAAGCGCATCGCTCCCGCCATGGTCTGGCGGTGAATGAAGGTCGAAGAATGCGGCGGCTTCAACAACGCCTCGCCCGAGGCTTGCGCGGTCTCGATGTAGTAGCCGAGAAAGTTGTTGTGTTTGATTTTTTGCTGCCGCGTGCCCGTCTCGTCGGCATAGCGCGCCTGCAATTCCGCGAACACGCGCCGGCTCTGATCGCGAAGCGCCAGCGCCTCATCGAGTTCGGCGCTGGCGCCAGCCCGCACAAAACCGCCGTCGCGCTTATTGAGCGGCAGTTCGTCGGCCAACGACGTTGTGAGTTCGGCCGCGAGTTCACCCTCGTCGCGCCGGAGCTTGGCGTAGGCCTCGACCAGCAACGCTGGCGCTGCATCGGCTGCGGCGAGACCGCGGGCGACTTCGGCCGCCGCCGCCAACCCATCGCGCAACGCCGCGAGATCCCGAGGGCCGCCGCGGTCGAGGCCGAGCCGCGACAGCGCGCGTGGCAAGTCCGGAGCCTGGGCAAGGATCGCGCGCAACGCGTGACGCAGGGCCGGCGCCTCGACGAAGAAGCCAACCGCGTCGAGCCGTTTGGCGATTGCCTCAGGATCGGTCAGCGGACTTGCGAGCCGCTCGGCCAGGAGCCGCGCGCCCGCCGGCGTCCTGGTCATGTCAATCGCGGCGAGCAACGAGCCCTGGCGCTCGCCCGCCAGCGTGCGCGTCAGTTCGAGGTTGGCGCGTGTCGCCGCGTCGATCTCCAGGAACGCGCCGCGCGAGCGCCGGGTGGGCGGGGCAAGGTTTGGCGTCGCGGCGAATTGGGTGCGCTTGACGTAGGCGAGCGCAAGCGCGGCGGCGGCGATCTCGGCGCGGGAGTAGCGCCCGAACCCGTCCAACGTCTCGACGCCATAAAATTCGCAAACGCGCCGCTCGGCATTGCCGGGATCGCTGGCCTCGCGCCCCATCGGCGAGGCGGAAATGCGAGCGTCGGCGACCAAACGGGCGAACGCGACGTCGTCGAACAGGCTTTGCGGCGCGACGATTTCGCTCGGCTCGGCGCGGGCGATCTCGACGCCCAGGGCCGCTTCGTCGGCTTCAAAAAGCGTGAACGCGCCGGTCGAAATGTCGAGGCTCGCCAAGCCGTAAGCCAGGCAGCCCTCGGCCTTCACGCGCTGAACCACCAGCAGCACGTTGGCGCGGCCGGGCTCGAGCAGCCGCTCCTCCGTGATCGTGCCCGGCGTGACGAGGCGCACGACGTCGCGACGAACGACTGATTTGGGCCCGCGCTTCTTGGCCTCCGCCGGGTCTTCGAGCTGCTCGCAAACCGCCACGCGATGACCGAGCCCGATCAGCCGTTGCAGGTAGTCGTCGGCGCGCTCGACCGGCACGCCGCACATGCGAATGTCCTCGCCGTCGTGCTTGCCGCGCTTGGTCAGCACGATGCCCAGCGCGCGGCTCGCGATCTCGGCGTCCTCGAAGAACAGCTCGTAGAAATCGCCCATGCGGTAGAACAAGAGGCTGTCGGGATTGGCGGTCTTGATCTCGAAGTACTGCGCCATCATCGGTGTCAGGCGCGCGGGCTCGAGCGTCGGATCGGCGAGCTTATTCATACGCGGCCCACGCGCGGCGAATGCGTCCCACAATCGGGGAGGCAAAGCGCGCTCCCTCTCGTGCGCGACCTGGGGAATGCGATGTGGTTCAATTTAGTCCGAGGCGTTGGCGGGCGGTGCTCAGCCTAGCAGTTTTTGGCCCGCACGCGCAGGGCTCATGAGGCGCTAGCCTGTTGAAAGGCGCTATTCCTTCTCGCGAAGACAGACTGCGCCGATTACCCGGCGCTATTTCCGCAAAAGGCCACCTTGCGCCAAGTCGCCAAACTTTTCGCTAATGGCGGCAGCCAAGCGGTTCGACTTCCCGACGAGTTCCACTTCGAGGGCGCGGAGGATTACATCCGCCGCGATCCAGAAACAGGCGACGTGATCCCGTCCAAGAAGCCCCGCACGTCGGACCGCCTGCTGGCCGCATTAGCCAACAAAGACGACTCCGTCGATTTTCTAAGTGCGCAGGAGCGTTGGCAGCCCGCGTCCAATAGTGACCCCTTTGAGGGATGGCAGGAATGACGCCCTAGGCAGTCACGATCGGCTCTCCCCCTGAAGTGATCGCGCGTCGCGACTTCATCGCCATCGCCGCCATGGTGTAGCCGCCGCCGGCGCCGTCGACGAAATGCAAATGTTTGCGATCGACGACGTTAGGCGCGTAGCAAGTGATTTGCGCGGATTGCTGCCGGAATGCGCCATACTCAACGAACGCGCTGGCGGATTGCAGCTTCGCCTCAAGCGCGTCGGCGAAGGCGGGCGTGCAATCGAGCGTCATGCGCAAGCCGTCGTCGAACTTGCGGAAGTCGGCGTTGGCGGCCACGTCGCCCTGGTATTCCTTGAAGTCGAAGGCGCCGAGCTTCAGTTGAAATGTCTTGACGACGAGCCCGAGCGCGTAACGTGCTGCGACTTCAGCCCGCGTCGTCAATCGCGATCTCCCGGATTTGGCCCTCGCCGCCGTTTCAAGCGCAATCGCCGGGCCTGCGGCGCCGCTGATCAGATTTTCTAGTGTAACGGGACGCCCGCCGTCCGCCGACGCCAACACGATCTCGACGATTTCGGCAATAAAGCCAGGGAAACGCGGGTCTTCGCCAATCGGCGCCACGATCACGGAAAGGATCACCCCGTGCTTGGCCGGCGCCACGCCCCACCGACAGGAAAGGTCGGTGAGATCGGGCCGCGTGCCCGCCGGCGCAGGGTCAAGCGCAAACCGGCCTTTCTTGGCCTCGTTGTCGAACCAGGTGAGGCCGCCTCCGGCGAACATCGCATAGGCGCAGAAGGGCGAGGCGCCGTAGCGCGCCACCCGGATGTCGCGGCCCGCGGCGCGGACCTCAGAGACCTTTGCGGCCGCGACGCGCAGTTCGAAATCGAATTCTTCGCGGGCGAAAGTCGCGGTCGCCCGCAACGCCTCAGTCGCCGTCGCCGCGTCTTCCGGACTGACCGCAAAGCTCGCGCCATCGCCGCCAAACACGAAGGGAAACGGCTTGCGCCTCAGCGCATTCGCCACCGCGGCGATCACACCCGCCCCGATCATGTTGACCGCCTTGTAGCGGCCTTTGGCGACCGCCTCGGTGGAGCCTTTCACATCGGCAAAGCCGACCAACCAGTCGTCTGGCATTGGCGTGTAGCTATCCGGCCGCACGGCGCGTGCGAAGTCGTCGATGACAGGGAGCGAAGTGTAAAAATCGTCGCCCATGCCTGGCTTTCTCCCATGATGGATCGTAGTCGCGTGAGTCTAGGCCGAAGCGCGCTCGTGAGGAAGCCGCAACGGGAATTGCAACAGCGGCCCGGCGCCATGACCTAGCGTGTGCGTGCGTGCATTCTCGATCGAGGCGCGCGTGAAAGCCTTTGCCTCCACCACGGCGCTCGCGAGATCGAGGCCGAGCGCGACATGAGCGGCGATGGCGCTTGATAGCGTGCAGCCCGTGCCGTGCAGATTGGCGGAGGCGATGCGACGCGCGGAAAAGCTCTGGATCGCGTCGGACGTCACCAGAATATCCACCGCGTCGCCGTCGAGATGGCCGCCCTTCATGAGGACCGCACGCGGACCGAGGGCTAATAGAGCTTGGCCCTGCTCGATCATGCCGCTCTCGTCCCGGGCCGCGCCGCGACCGAGAAGCGCCGCGGCTTCCGCAAGGTTGGGCGTGAGCAGATCGAGCAGGGGCAACAGGTGGGCTCGAATGGCGTCGAGGAACCCGGCGCCGACGAGGCTGTCGCCGGACGAGGCGGCCAGCACGGGATCATAGACGAGGAAGGGGCTTTGCCCTGCTAACGTCCGAAGCGACTCGCTCACCACCCGCGCGATCTCGTCGCTCCCCAACATGCCGATCTTGATCGCGGCGACGTCGAAATCTTCGACCACCGCGGCGATCTGCGCTTTCACGATTGCCGCCGGCGCGAGATGCATCGCACGCACGCCCCGTGTGTTCTGCGCCGTCAGCGCCGTAATCGCGCTGGCGCCATAGATCCCGAGCGCGGCGAAGGTCTTGAGGTCGGCCTGCACGCCCGCGCCCCCGCCCGAGTCCGAGCCAGCGATCGTCAGCGCGATCCTCACGCTCTGGTCGCTTTGATCCACGCGCGGGTTCTTGCCTCGGGGTCCGCGTTGAGCGTGATGTCGGTCACGACCGAAACAGTGTCGGCGCCTGCATCCAGGCAAGCCCGGCCTCGCTCGATGGTAAGCCCGCCGATCGCCACCAGCGGAATTTCGCCGACCTCTTGCTTCCACTCGTCAATCCGCTCGAGACCCTGCGGCCCAAAACGCATCGCCTTGAGTTTAGTTGGATATATCGGCCCCAGCGCGATGTAATCGGGGGCGAGCGCGAGCGCTCGGTCAAGTTCGTCGCGGTCGTGCGTGCTGATCCCGATGCGAATTCCCTGCGCGCGGATCGCGGGCAAGTCGGCGTCGTCGAGGTCTTCCTGGCCGAGGTGGATGAAGTCGGCGCCGATCTCGATGGCGAGGCTCCAATAATCGTTGAGGATTAGTTGAGCGCCCGCCTTCTCGCAGATCGCCAGCGCCTTGCTGGCCTCCTCAGCGAGTTCGTCGGGAGAGCGATCCTTGACACGCAACTGGATCAGCTTTGCGCCGGCCCCGGTGAGGCGGCGCACCCAATCCGCGCTGTCGACGATGGGATAGAAACGATCCAGCCCGCTCATGACAGGTTCGCCCGGCCGAGCACCGGCGTCGAGGGCGCGGCCATGTCGCGCGCCTCCATCGGTCCGGCCAGATAAGCGGCGCGACCGGCCTCGATCGCGAGCGCCATCGCGCGCGCCATCCCTATGGGATCGCCCGCCTTGGCGACGGCGGTGTTGAGGAGGATGCCGTCATAGCCAAGCTCCATCGCCGCCGCCGCGTGTGAGGGAAGGCCAACGCCCGCGTCGACGATCAGCGGAATTTCCGGGAAATGTGCGCGCATCGCGCGCAGGCCGAACACGTTGTTGAGCCCCTTGCCCGAGCCAATCGGCGCGCCCCAGGGCATCAGCACCTTGCAGCCGGCCTCGAGCAGGCGCTCGGCGACGACCAGATCCTCGGTTGTATAGGGAAACACTTCGAAGCCGTCAGCGCTGAGGATGCGCGCGGCCTCGACCAGACCGAACACGTCGGGCTGCAGCGTGTCCGCCTCGCCAATCACTTCCAGCTTGATCCAGGTTGTCGCAAAGATTTCGCGCGCCATCTCAGCGGTTGTCACGGCCTCTTTGACGCTGTGACAGCCCGCCGTATTGGGCAGCACGCGCACGCCGAGCTCGCGAATGAGCCGCCAGAAATCCTGGCCTTCCTTCAGCCGCGCGGCTTCGCGCCGCAGCGACACCGTGACGATGCCTGCGCCACTCGCACGCACTGCGTCCGCCAGGATCGCGGGCGAGGGATATTGCGAGGTGCCGAGCAGCAGGCGGGAGGAGAGTTCGACGTCGTAGAGGTTCATGAAACAGTTCCGTTTATCCGCCTTGGCGCGGCGCCAGGATCTCGATCCGATCGCCATCCTCAACCCGCGTTACTGCGCGGCGTCGGGCAGGCACGAAATCTCCGTTGACCGCAGTGGCGACGATCGCGTCAGCGTAGTCGAGGGCAGCCAGCGCCTCGGCGAGATTGGCGGCGGCAATTTCGCGGGGCTCGCCGTTGACGGTGATGAGCATCAATCAGTCCGCCCAGGGATTGACCAGAAGGATATTCAGACGCTCGAAATCCGCTATGTTGCGCGTCGCAAGCTGCGCTCCCCTTTCAATAGCGGTGGCGGCGATCAACGAGACCAATTGCGCGAGCACCCAGCCCAATCGCGAGGCTCTCGCCCTCAGGCGACCGCCCAATTCAGCGATAATTAGATCCACGGCGACGATGTGATCCCGATACATAACCTTGATGCCTTGCAGAAATCGTTCAAGCTGAATCCTCTTCGCCGCATCTCGCAGGCGTTCGATCCCATAGGCGATTTCGTGAAACACGATTGCGCTGACGATCGGTTCCTCACAGACGCCAAGGAATTTCAGCACTTTCTGATCAGGCCCAAGGCGCGCAATCTCCGAAACCACGTTCGTATCGAGAACGATTCGTTTCAAGCGTCGAGCTCCTGATCGGACCAATCCTCGAACGGAATAGGACGATCCTTGGAACGCGGCGGCAGTTCGATGTCCCCTACCCGCGGCGCATTCTCGACCAGCCACCGCCCGAGAGGCGGCCGGTTGCCCCTGCGGGTCAGACGTTCGTACTCGTTCAAGGCAATAACCACATATTGTTGCTCGCCGTCGATGATCTGGGGCTCCCCTGCGCGGGCGCGGCGCTGCAGATCAGAAAAGTCAGATTTGGCTTGCTCGATCGTCCACAAAATGTCGCTCCTTAAAACAGGAAAGCTGCTGGGCGAGTTTATCTCCGCTTGCTTAACTACGCGAAATTAACCAGCGAGCCTCCCTCGAGAGCTTCGGCCTTATCTGCAATGCCAGCCAATTTCGCGTCCCGCATCACGACATCCACCGCCTGCCGCGCCAAGTCTGGCGCCAGGAGATATCCGTGGCGATAGGCGCCGTTAACAAAAATGCGCCCGTCGCGTTCGACGACTCGCGGCTCATTGTCGACGAAGGAAGGACGCACGTCGGCGCTCATCTCCAGAACTTCCGCCTCGCCGAATGCGGGATGCAGCGCGAAAGCCGCACTCAACAGTTCGATCGCCGAGCGGGCGGTCATGCGACCCTTGTCGCTGCTCTCGATCATGGTCGCGCCCACCATGAACACGCCGTCTGCGCGCGGGACGATATAGAGCGGGATGCGTGGGTGCAGCAGGCGGATCGGGCGAGTGAGATGCACCTCGCGCGTGCGCACGAGCAGCATCTCGCCCCGTATGCCGCGAAGCTCGGGCAACACGTCACGGGCGGCATAGCCGCGGCAGTCGATAATCGGTCCCTTTTCGGTAGCCGGAAGAGCCGTACCGAACCGCAGACTCGCGCCCCGTCTCAACAGACCGTCGCGCAAGGCTGTCATCGCCCTACGCGGATCGACATGCCCTTCGCTTGCGTAGAACAGCCCCTTGCGAAACCGCCCCGCGAGGTCCGGCTCGAGCGCGGCAAGGCCGGCCTCGTCCACGCGCTCCCACGATTTCGTACGCGCGGCGAAGCGGTCGATCTCGGCAGTATCGCGGGGCGGCGCGACGACGAGGCTGCCCTCGCGCGCGACGCCGGGAACGTGGCGGTCCCACCAATCGATTGCTATCTGTCCGCGCTCGACAACGCTCCAAGGCGCGCTCTCGCCCTCGCAAAAGGGCGCGAGCATACCGCCCGCCAGCCAGGAGGCATTGCCCCCGAGCTCGGGGTTGCGCTCGTAGAGCGTAACCTCGACGCCACGCTCGGCCAGCTCGGTCGCTACCGCGAGTCCGACGACCCCCGCGCCTGCGACCGCGACGCGCATTATTCCGCCGCCGTCACATAGAGCGCGCCGCCGGCCTCGAGGAACTCCTTCGACTTGGCCTCCATTCCCGCCATCGCCTCGGCTTCGGCTCGCAGATCCTGCGTGATCTTCATCGAGCAGAATTTCGGCCCGCACATCGAACAGAAATGCGCGACCTTGGCGCTGTCCTTGGGCAGGGTCTCGTCGTGATATTTGCACGCGGTGTCGGGATCGAGCCCCAGGTTGAACTGATCCTCCCAACGGAAGTCGAAACGCGCGCGGCTCAGCGCGTCGTCGCGCAACTTCGCGGCGGGGTGCCCTTTGGCGAGATCGGCGGCGTGGGCGGCGATGCGATAGGTGACGACGCCGACCTTCACGTCGTCGCGGTCGGGCAATCCTAGATGCTCCTTGGGCGTGACATAGCAAAGCATCGCGGTGCCGAACCAACCAATCATCGCCGCGCCGATGCCCGACGTGATGTGATCGTAACCCGGTGCGATGTCGGTCGTCAGCGGCCCGAGCGTGTAGAACGGCGCCTCGCCGCATTCCTTGAGCTGCTTGTCCATATTGATCTTGATCTTGTGCATTGGCACGTGGCCGGGGCCCTCGATCATCACCTGACAGCCCTTGTCCCAGGCGACTTTGGTCAACTCGCCCAGCGTCTTGAGTTCGGCGAATTGCGCGGCGTCGTTGGCGTCCGCTCCCGAGCCGGGGCGTAAACCATCGCCGAGCGAGAACGAAACGTCGTACTTGCGCATGATGTCGCAAATCTCGTCGAAACGCTCGTAGAGGAAGCTCTCGCGATGGCCAGCCAGACACCAGCGCGCCATGATCGAGCCGCCGCGTGAGACGATGCCGGTGACGCGCTTGGCGGTCAGCGGCACATGGGCGAGCCTCACGCCCGCG
>JAYTRP010000146.1:0-1972 GCA_043746145.1 Hyphomicrobiales bacterium
CGCAGGCGGGGCGAGGGGATCGACGCTGGCGCAGCCGACGACGCTCAGGCTCACGCACAGGCAGGCGATCACGCAGCCGCGCGGCGTTCGCAAAAAACCTTTGAACGCCAAACCCAACATTCGTCTCGACGGCTCACGTTGTGCGCTGTCGCGCGTTTTCGGCGCGCTGGCGCGCATTTTCGCGCGCTGCGCGCATTTTCGCGCGCTGGCGCCCGTTTATCGCGGGACGGGCTCGATCATCGCGGGGTCCGCGATCTCGATTCGAGGCCCGAACCGGTTGTCCAACACGCCGCGCACTAGCACCTTTTGGCCCGCAAAATCCATTACGTCGAACCCGGCGCGGCGAAATTGCGGCTCAAGCTTGCGCGAGATGACCACCGAGAGGCCGCGATAGGGTTCGAAATCGAGATAAAGCCGGTTGCGTGTGGCGCCGGTGCGGCGAACATTGCCGGCCACCACCACGAAATGGCCATCTTGGGCGGCGAGCGCGGCGACGTCGGCGGCGTCGAGGATGGCGCCCTTGTCGGCCCACAGCCCCTCATTGGCCGCCCGCGCGCCCTGCTCGGCGCCAAGCCGCTCGACCTGGCAACGCTGCGTGTCCGGTTCGGCGCGAACGCGTGCAAACCCCTGTTCAAGCAGGCCCAGCGTGAGCGAGGCGCCGTCGGAATCGATGAGGTCGACCGCGCGGCGGCCCCATCGGTCGGCGCCAGAGGTGAGTTCGGCGACCTGGAAGCTCTGGCCGATGCGGGCGGCGAGCGCGACGAGGGCGCGGGCGTCGAGCGCCAGCCCAGCCAGGCGCGCCGCCCCGCCCGGCGCTAGCACGATCTCGCCCGACGGCGCGACGCTCTCCAGCCGAGCCAGCGCCGCGCCCGTTCCACAGGCCCGCGCCTGCGCGCCCAAGGCTATTGCCAAAACCACGATGGCGACCGGTGTTCGGCTCACTCGACCCTCCTGCAGGGCTATGGTAGAGCGCCGCGCGCGGTCCCGGTAGCTCAGCAGGATAGAGCACAGGTTTCCTAAACCTGGGGTCGGGGGTTCGATTCCCTTCCGGGACGCCACTACACCTTTTCTTCGTTGAACATGGCGGCACTAAAGTCCAATAATTTCAACATCTTGAGCCGGAACACATACGCATAGCGGTTCATGGCGGCACGTTGCTTCGCGTGAAATTGGGGGTAGAATTGGGGGCGTTTTCAAATACCCCCAGGGTCGATACCCCCAATGTCGCTGACCCACTTCGACATCCATAACGTCAAGTCTGTCGCGAAGCCCTACAAGCTCGCCGATAGCGGCGGCTTGTTCCTACTCATCCAACCGAACGGTAGCAAGCTCTGGCGCTTGAAGTACCAGCATCATGGCACCGAGCGTTCGCTCTCATTCGGCGCCTACCCTGCGGTGTCGCTCGCCGAGGCGCGCACAAGGCGCGACGAGTCGAAACGGCTCATGGCCGAAGGCACCGACCCTGCGGTGCAAAAGAAGCTTGATCGGATCGCGGCGGAAACCGCAGCTCGCAACACCTTCGGCCTCGTGGCGGCTGAATTTCTTTCGAACCGCGAAGCCAACGGCGCGGCGGCTGCAACGATGGCGAAGAATAGGTGGTTTCTGGAGAATCTGGCGAAGCCTCTCGCAAACCGGCCGATCGCTGAAATCACCGCAGCGGAAATCCTCGACCTCTTGAAGCGCATCGAAAAGAGTGGCCGACGCGAGAGCGCTCGCCGCTTGCGTGGCTGCATGGGCGCGGTCTTCAAGCTCGCGGTGGTGACCCTGCGTGCGCCGAGTGACCCGACCTACGCGCTTCAAGGAGCATTGCCGCGCGCGAATTCCACGCCAAGGGCGGCGATAACGGAAGAACGGAAATTCGGCGAGCTCTTGCGGGCGATCGACGACTTCGAAGGGTGGCCGACGATAAAGGCGGCGCTGAAGTTTTTGGCGCTCACCATGGCGCGCCCTGGAGAGGTGCGCGGCGCGACCC
>JAYTRP010000147.1:0-18419 GCA_043746145.1 Hyphomicrobiales bacterium
GTCATCTCGTGCATCCACCCGTGCACATGCGCGCGTGGCCTAGCGAAAGTCGGGACTCGCGCATCGTATTCATCGTCAAGGGACTCGCGAGAGAGACTATCGAACGCTCGTTGCGGGCGTTTCTCGCGCTGGCGTGACCGGGCCGCGACCTACGCGCCGAGCCGTTTCTCCTCCGAGACGAACCAATCGAGGATTTCAGAGCCGGTCCAGTGAACGACGCCCTCGTGGCCGAGGATATGGTCGTAAAGCTGCTCGAGATATTTGATCCGGTGCGGCGCGCCGGTGAGATAGGGATGGATGGAGATCGCCATGATGCGCGGGATCGTCGCCCCCTCGCGGTAGAGCCGATCAAATTGATCGACCCCGCGCCGAAAAATCTCGTCCGACCTGTGCGTTTGTACCGCGCTGATGACGACATCGTTGATTTCGACGCTGTAGGGCACCGACAGGATCGAGCCTGTGTTGGTGGCCAAGCGCACGGGTTGATCGTCAAGGCACCAATCGAGGACATATTCGATCCCGGCTTGCGCCAGCCAGTCGAGCGTACCGGCGGTCTCCGTCAGGCCCGGACTTTCCCAGCCGCGCGGCGGCCGTCCCGTGAACTGCGCGATCGCTTCGATCGTGCGGCGAATGGCGTCTCGTTGGTCTTCCACTTTGTGCATCGGCCGTTGCACGAAGCCGTGTCCAACGAAATCCCAACCCGCGTCGCGCGCGGCCCGGCATACCGGTTCGTATTGCTGGATCGCGGCGCCGTTGACCGCGAAGCTCGCCTTCAACCCGCGCGAGCCGAGCGTCTCGACGAAGCGCCAGAATCCAACCCGCATCCCGTATTCGTGCCAAGCCCAGTTGGGAATATCCGGGAGTAGCGCGCCGCCCGCCGGGGGAGGAAGCACGGTGCGCGGCATCGGGAGATTCGAGTTCCAGGTCTCGACATTGACGATTGTCCAAACCGCGACGCGTGCATTGTCCGGCAGCCGAAAGGGAGCCCGGCTGGTGATGGGAACGTAGGGCGCTCTCATACGGGCCGGGTCCGCTTGGTCGCTCACAGCGCCGGACTGATGTTGATTGACATCACCGAGTTCTCCTGCGGTCAACCCGCTCAATCCGTCGAGGGGCCGCCAGGCGAACGCATCGGCAGAGAATGATAATCGCGGTCGAAATAGAACAACGGGGAGCTGAACTCCCCTTGCGAGACATTGATCACCTCACAGATGAGAACGGCATGGGTTCCGACATCGACGGCGCTGGTTATCCGGCAATCGAATGCAACGATGGCGTCAGCGAGTCGCGGCGCTCCACTCTCCGTCATCTCCCAGGCAGCGGCGTTGAACCGTTCGAGCATGGGAGTCTTGCCGCCAAATAGCGCGGAAAGCGCACGGTGGCTTTCCGCCAGGACGTTCACGCAGATCGCGCCATTGGCGTGAACGGCCTCGCTGGCGGACGATCCCCTGTTGAGGCAGACGAGAAGCGTCGGTGGCGCGTCTGTGACGCTGCAGACTGCGGAGGCGGTGAAGCCTGCCCGTCCCGCGGGGCCGTCGGTCGTGATCAGGCACACCGCAGCGCCGAGCCGCGACATCGCCTCGCGATAACTCTTCGAGGAGAGCGGCGCCATTTGTGTTGTCGCTTCGACACTGTCAGACAAGTTGATCATTTAAGCTGTTAACCAAAATTAGGAATAGGCAGGTCCTTACGCCTCGCGCCCCTACTCCGGTGGTGGGATTGCTCCCTTGCGTTCGACGATCAGGCCATAGTTGCTGGGTTCGCGGTGCTTGGCGAAGTTGAAGATCGTTTCGCTATATCGTCGCCCGAAATCAAGATCGCAGATCGATGTGATGACTTCGTCTTTCAGCGTAAGCGCGGTCGTCACGATCTCTCCGGAGGGCGCTATGATGGCGCTCTGCCCGATCATCAACGAACCCTCCTCGACACCGCATTTCGCCGTTCCAATCACCCAAGTTGAATTCTGGTAGGCGCCGGCCTGCATGGAGAGATGGTTGTGAAAATGCGACAAGCCGTCGACGTCGGGAGAGCCGGTGTGACCCACCGGCGTGTTGTAGCCGAGCAGCACGACCTCGACGCCCTGCAGGCCCATCACGCGGTAGGTTTCCGGCCAGCGCCTGTCGTTGCAGATACACATGCCGAACACGCCGCCCAGCGTGCGCCAGACGGGGAAGCCAAGATTGCCGGGCTCAAAATAGCGCTTTTCGAGATGCTGGAACGCGCGGTCCGGCTCGTGTTCGGAATGTCCGGGCAGATGCACCTTGCGATATTTGCCTACGATGGCGCCTGACTTATCGACCAGGATGGACGTGTTGAAGCGGCGTACTTTCCCTCCGCTTCGGTCGATCTCGGCATAGCCGAGGTAGAACGCGATCCCGAGCTGAACCGCGGTTTCAAACAGGATAGCCGTCTCTTCGCCCGGCATGGCGAGTTCGAAAAAGCTGTCGATCTCCTCCTGGTCGGCTATGAACCAGCGTGGAAAGAAGGTCGTGAGCGCGAGTTCGGGGAAGACGACCAGATCGCTGCCGCGCCGATTGGCCTCGTGCATCATCGCAAGCAACCGCTGCACGACCTCCTTACGCGATTCCGATCGAGAAATCGGACCCATTTGCGCCGACGCTATCGTTAGTACGCGTGACATTCGCTACCCTTTTCCGCCGTTTCAACCGGCTGTCTTTTTAGTCGATCCCCGAGTTGCGAACAACGGCCCGATCGCCTTGGCGACCTGCAGCAGACGGCGATCGGTGTAGCGCGGCGAAGTCAGCGACAGGCCCACGGGCATTCCGGACGGACCGGTGAAGCCAGGGACCGAGATGACGGGAACATGCAGCAGGGTCCACATTGCGTTGACGGCCGCATCGCCGGTCACCGTTCCCACAGGCGCCTCGCCCCGGGCGCTTGGCGTCAGCACGGCGTCGAACCCGGCGGCGATCTCATCGAAGGCCATGCGGCATTGCGCGGCGTGGTCATAGGCCGCCACCAGCGCCGCTTTCGTAACGCCTTTGCTGTTCCTCGCCATGGCGGTGAGGTCCTCGTGCAGCAGCTCCGGCTGCGCCCTGATTTCGCTGAGGAAGCTCACATAGGCCTCTGCCGCCATCACGGTCGCCTGGTTGTCAGGGAGCGAAGCAAAAGCGGGCGGAAGCTCCAAAGGTACGACCTCGGCGCCGGCTTGCCTCAAGTGGCTGATCCCAAGCTCGAACGCTTCCCGCGTTGCCGGCTCGGTCTTGTCCCAGGCCGGCGACTTGCAGGCGGCGATCCGCGCGCCGCGCAAGCTAAAGGGTGCGAAGGGGGCGCGGTCCTCGAGCGCAAAGACATCGGCCAGCAAATCGAGATCGTCGGCGGAGCGAGCGAAAAGCCCCAATGTGTCGAGGCTCAACGACAGCATCTTGAGCCCTTCTCGGTCGATCGCTCCCCAAGTCGGCTTCATCGCGAATATTCCGCAATACGATGCCGGCCGGATCGTCGACCCCGCAGTCTGCGTTCCCAGGCCGATCGTCGCCTGAAAGTCGCCGACCACAGCGGCTGAACCGCTGGATGAGCCGCCGGGAGTGCGGCTGGGGTCGAGCGGATGGCGCGCGGTTCCTCCTCGCGTCACGGAGGCGAACTCCGTCGTATCGGTCTTGCCAAAGATGAGGGCGCCCGCGGCGCGCAGGGTTTTTATGCATCCTGCGTCGACGGTGGGAAAACTGCCTTTGTACAGCGGCGAATTATGCTGCGTCGGCATGTCGGCCGTCATGATGACGTCCTTCACCGCGATGGGGACGCCGTGCAGCGGGCCTTTGATTTCGCGCTTGTCGAGTTCGCGGGCGTTGCGCAGGATCAGATCGGGGTCGAGATGCACCCATCCCTTCACTACGGGATCGCGATCGCGGATGCGCGCAAGCGTGGCTTGGGCCATCTCTTCGACCGAGAGCTGTCCCGCCCGCATCAGGCCCAGCGCTTGCGTCGCTGTCAGCTCGTTGGCGGCGATCATGAGAGACTCCGATATAGCGGTGAAATAAGTCCGAGACGCATCAATAGGTTGCAAAAATTCTCTTGATTTCGTCGGGTTTGCTGGAAACGGTCAGCGCCAGAGCAAGCAGCAGGCGCGCTTTCTGCGGGTTGAGGTTGTCGGCGGTCAACGCGCCTAACGCTCTCATCCTGGCGCCGTCGAGCGTCACCCCGCTTCCCGCCCGATTGGAGAGCACCACGGCGACGCCGGCTTTGACGGCCTCCTGGATCGCTTCGGCATCGTTTGGCGTCACCATCCCCGGCGCAAACGCGGCGATGATGATCCCCTTCGCCCCGGCGGCCACGAAAGCCCGAATCGCCGAACCGTCCGACCCGGCATAGATGTAAGCGATATCCACACGCGGCAGGGCTTCGAGCCGCTGGATGTCGAATTCGGTCTCCGGCGCGTTGCGCCGCTCGGTGCGGCGGTAATAGCGAACGAACTCCCCGTCGACGCTGCCGAGCACGCCGAAGTCCGGCGTCCGAAATGTCTGCAGGCGAAAAGTCGAGGTCTTCGTGACTTCGCGCGCCGCCTGGATTTCGTCGTTGAGCACGACCAGCACGCCGCGCCCGCGCGACGCCGGGCTGGCCGCCGTCCGAATCGCCGCCACCAGATTCATCGCCGCATCGGTCGACAGGCCGCTCAGCGGACGCTGCGAGCCTACGATCACAACGGGAATGGAGACCTTGAGCGTGAGATTGAGAAAGTAGGCCGTCTCTTCGAGCGTCGCGGTGCCGTGACCGATCACGATGCCGGTGAGATCAGAATGTTCCCGCGCGAGCTTTTCGCAGAGGGCGACCAGTTCTTTCCATTCGGGAAAGTAGATCGCCGTACTCGGGATATTGCGGAACTTGACGATCAGGACATCGGCGACCTCGTTGACGCTCGGGACCTTCGCCAGGATTTCCTCGGCGTGCAGCATCGATCCGCTGGCGCCGTAATCCAGGATGTCGAGCGGGCCTTTGCCGATCGAGGAGATCGTCCCGCCCGTGCCAATGAACGCCACTTTACTCGCCATGAATCATCCCGCCGCGCTTCATCCAGACTCCTTAGCCTAGGCGACGGCGCCCCTCGACGCCCAAGCATCTTTTGTCCGCACGCGATGAGAAATCGTCATTTGTCGGGAGCCGTTCCGCCGCCCAGCATAACGGGTCGCGGGGCGCGCGATCTCGTCGGCGGAGCTAGTCGCCGTCGCCTGATACGAAAGCAGAGGGTTGAACGATGGAAGTGGGTGTTTTTATTCCGATCGGCAATAACGGCTGGATCGCTTCGGCGACATCGCCGCAATACAAGCCGTCGTTCGAGCTCAACCGCACGATCGTCCAGCGGGCCGAGCACTACGGGCTCGATTTTGCGCTGTCGATGATCAAGCTGCACGGCTACGGCGGCTCGACGGAATATTGGGATTACAATCTCGAATCGTTCACGCTGATGGCGGGGCTGGCGGCGGTGACGACCCGCATCAAGCTGATGGCCTCGGTGGCCGTGTTGACGCTGGCGCCGGCTATGGTGGCGCGCATGGCGGTGACGATCGACTCGATCGCGCCTGGCCGCTTCGGCGTCAATATCGTTTCAGGTTGGCAGAAGGCGGAATATGAACAAATGGGCCTATGGCCCGGCGACGAATATTTCAGCCACCGCTACGATTATTCGAGCGAGTTCGTCTCCGTTATGAAGGAGCTTTGGGATAAGGGCGCATCCGACTTCAAGGGCCGCTTTTTCACGATGGACGATTGCCGGTTGCTGCCGCATCCGAGCCATCCGATCACCATCGTCTCGGCCGGTCAGAGCGACCGTGGCATGCAATTCGTCTCCGACTATTGCGATTACAGTTTCGTCGCCACCGGTGGCGTCAATAATCCTCAGGCGATCGCGCCGACGATCGCGCGACTGAACGGCGCAACCGCCGGCGCCGCGCGGAAAATTGGCGCGCTCATCCTCATTATGATCATCGCCGACGAAACCGACGAGGCCGCCAACGCCAAGTTGAAGCACTATAATGCGGGCGCAGACCTGGAGGCGCTGGCCTGGATGGGGTCGCAGAGCGGCATGGACAAGAAGGCGTCGAAGGAATCGACGGCGGCCATGCTGGCCACCGCCAATCAGACAGCAAGCGCGAGCTACCTGCAGACCATGTGCGGCTCCTATGCGACAATCGCGGCCGCGCTCGACGAGTTCGCCGAAATCGACGGAGTCGCCGGCGTCATGCTGGCGTTCGACGATTTCATCCTCGGCATGGAGCAGTTCGGGCGTCACATCCAGCCACTGATGAAGAGCCGCGCGCATCTGCCCGTGAGCGTGGCGGCGTGAGCGTCGGCGCATCGCGAAAGAGGGCGCCATGATGAAAGTCGGCGTCTTCATCCCGATCGGCAGCCGCGGGTGGTTGATCTCGACCACCTCGCCCAAGACCATGCCGAGCTTCGACCTCAACCGGACCATCGTGCAAAGAGCCGAGTTCTACGGGCTCGACTTCGCGCTCTCGATGGTCAAGTTGCGCGGCTACAACGGACCAAGCGAATACTGGGTTCACAACCTTGAATCGTTCACGCTCATGGCGGGCATCGCCGCCGTGACGCGAAAGATCCAGTTGTTCGCCTCGGTGGCGGTGCTCACCATGCCGCCGGCGCTTGTCGCGCGTATGGCCACAACGATCGATTCCATCGCGCCCGGCCGCTTTGGCGTCAATATCGTGACGGGATGGCAACCCAAGGAATACCAGCAAATGGGACTCTGGCCGGGCGAGGCGCATTTCGCCCGGCGTTATGAATATGTGTCGGAATACGTGCAGATCATGCGTGACTTGTGGACGACCGGCCGGTCGGACTTCAAGGGCGAATTCTTCCAGATGGACGATTGCGTGCTCAGCCCCCGGCCGTCGGGGCCGATCCTGATCGTCGGCGCCGGTCAGAGCGACCGTGGCATGCGCTTCGTCGCCGAATACGGCGATCTCAACTTCGTCGGGGCCGGCGGCCTCAACGATACGAAAGCGCCTGTCGCTGTGCTGGGTCGCGTGAAGGCGGCGGTGGCGGCGACGGGACGCGACGTCGGCGCGCTGTTGTTGCTGATGATCATCGCGGCGGAGACCGATGAGGCCGCCTTCGCGAAATGGCAGCATTATAAAGACGGGACCGATATCGAGGCTCTGCAATGGCAGGCCGATCAGGCAGGCGCCGACAGCAAGGCGCAGGAAGGCTCCACCGCGTCGGGATTGGCCAGAGTGATCAAGGACCCGCAGCCGACTGGCATCCTCAAGCTGATCGGCTCCTATGAGAACATCGCGCGCATGCTCGACGAGATCGCGGCGACGCCGGGCCTCAAAGGCGTCATGCTGACCTTCGACGATTTCATCATCGGCATGGAGCAATATGGCGAGCATATTCAACCACGCATGAAGAGCCGTGCGGGGGCAAGCGCCTAGTCAAGCAGCAGGCGCCTTTGTTTTCACCCCGAGCTAATCTCATCCACAGATGAAATCAGCTCGCTTGGTGCCAGCGCCTGGGAATGAGACGTTCAGCTATTCAAGAGCGGAGAGTTTGATGACGGACCAAGACGGTACGAGCGATTCTGGCCTGACGCGACGAAACCTGCTCAAGAGCGGAGCCGCGGTTGCGGGCGCCGCGATAGGATCGGGAGCGATCACAGGATTTCCCACGATCTGGGCCCAGAACATCAAAGACGTCGTGATTACGCATGTCGGCCAATCGTACTCGGTCATTCCTCAGATCGGCGCGCAGGCCAGCAAGGATCTCGGCTTCAAGATCGACATGCAGACGGTGGACGGCGCCACCCAGATGAATCGGCTGTTCACCCAGCCCGACTCGATCGACATCGCGGATCTCTCGATCAACATCGTCCCCGACGTGATGAAACAGAAGATCGGCTTGCCCATTCCGGTGTCCAAGTACAAGTGGTGGGACAAGACCATGCCGCTCTTCACGAAGGGCGAATATCCCGACGGAAAAAAGGCCTCGGTTCAGGGCGGCGCGCCGATCAAGTTCCAGTATTACGCGGACAAGGAAGGCACAAAACTTTCGGCCACTCCGACCGACTATTTGACCAGCATTCCCAGCCTCACCAATGCCGACACTTTGGGCGTACGCCCCGATCTGATTGGACGCAAGATCGATAGCTGGGCGGAACTTCTGAACCCGCAATTCAAGGGTAAAGCGGCTCTCGTCGACGCCGCCGACATCGGCATTCTCGACGCCGTGATGGCGCTCGAGGCTTCCGGCGCCGTGAAATACGTCGACAAGGGAAACCTGACAAAGGCGGAGATCGACAAGACTATCAATGCTCTGATCGAATTCAAGAAGGCCGGGCAATTCCGATCTTTCTGGCAGAACTTCGATCAGTCCGTGAGCCTGATGGCTTCGGGCGAGGTGGTTATCCAATCCATGTGGTCGCCGGCCGTCACCGCTGTTCGCACCCGCGGCATCGCCTGCGAGTTCGTGCCGCTGAAGGAAGGTTACCGCGGCTGGGGCGTCACCCTGATCCCGTTGAAGCATTTGTCAGGGCTCAAGCTCGACGCCACGATGGAATATCTCAACTGGTACAATTCTGGTTGGCAGGGCGCCTTTATCGCGCGGCAGGGCTATTACACCACGGTGCCGGAGACCGCCAAAAAGTTCCTCGAACCCTATGAGTGGGACTACTGGTACGAGGGCAAGGCCGCTGCTCAGGACATCAAGGACCCGTTCGGCGCGCTGATGGAAAAAGCCGGCAACAAGCGCGACGGCGGCGGGCTGTGGGATCGCATGGGCAATGTCGCGGTCTGGAACAGCATCATGGACGAGCAGCGCTATCAGACAAAGCGCTGGAACGAATTCATCTCCGCATGAGTCTGGCGGCGCGCCTCGAGCAACGCGACGCGACGGGTTCGACCGTCGCGCGCAAGAGACGACGGCCCTTGCCGGGCGCCTTTGTCTCGTGGCTGCAGGCCGCGCCGCTTGCGATTATCTTGTTGATGATGTTCGTCGCGCCGCTCGCCTTCGTGGTTGCGGTGAGCTTTTTCGACTACGGCCGGGTGGATATCTACCCGGCCTTCATTTTCGACAATTACG
The DNA here is from genome assembly GCA_043746145.1 of Hyphomicrobiales bacterium. Lineage (GTDB taxonomy): Bacteria > Pseudomonadota > Alphaproteobacteria > Rhizobiales > Beijerinckiaceae > Roseiarcus. Next base: position 9,052 of record JAYTRP010000147.1, read on the forward strand.
TCGAGATCTTCACGTCGGAAATAACCGGCCGGCTGTATCTGAAGACGCTTGAATATGCTGCGACGGTCGAAATTATCACGCTCGTCGTTGGATTTTTCGTCGCGTATTTCCTAACCTTTCATGTGCGCACTTTGCAGTGGCGCATCGCGCTGTTGCTTGCTTGCTCGATCCCGTTTTTCACCTCCAACATGATCCGCATGATCTCGTGGATTCCGTTTCTGGGGCGTCAGGGAATTCTGAACGACGCGGTCATGGCGACGCATCTGGTGAGCAAGCCGCTCGACTTCTTGTTATTTTCGGATTTCGCGGTGGTGATTGCCTATGTCCACATCTTTACGCTGATGATGGTCGCGCCAATCGTCAACTCGATGGGCAAGATCGACCGCAGCCTGATCGCCGCCGCGCGCGATGCCGGCGCCTCCGAGTTTCAGATCGTTCGCGACATCGTCATTCCTTTGTCAAAGACAGGCATCGCGCTGGGCTCAGTGCTGGTGCTGACCCAAGTGATGGGCGACTATTTCATCGTCCACGTACTGAGCGGGGGCAAGAGCGCGGGCGTCGTCACCGGCATTTCGACCCAGCTCAACGCGTTTGAATACCCGCCCGCGGCGGCGAGTTCCGTGGTGCTCCTGGTTGTCGTCATCGCACTGGTGGTTGGCATTTTCAGCCTCGTCGACGTGCGCAAGGAACTTGCCGGGTGAGCCGAACAACTCACGAGATGAGGTCGCATCGATGATGACCGAGGCGGGCCAACGGCGCTCCAAGTCCTTCTACGTTCTCGGCTTCTTTTTCCTGTTGTTCCTGGCCTTTCTCTACGGCCCGATGATCGTGATTTTCGTCCTGTCGTTCCAGGGGCCCAATGGCGGGATGAGCTTCCCCATGGTGGGTTACTCGACCCTATGGTTCCAGCAACTGCTATCGGGAACCGGCCGGGTCGGCGACATCCCGAGCGCCTTCATCCGCTCGCTGGAACTGGCGCTACTCGCGTCGGCGCTCACGGTGGTGATCTGCGTTTCCGCCGGCATGGCGTTCCGACGTCGTTTCTGGGGCTCTGGCCTGTTGTTTTACACCACAGTTTCCAGCCTCGTGATGCCGAGCCTGTTTGTTGGATTTGGCATCGCGCTCGGGTTCAAGGAACTGGGCTGGAAAACCAGCCTTTTCACCTCCGGGCTTGGAGCACAACTGACCTGGACGCTGCCGTTTGGCCTGATGATCACCTTCGCCACCATCGGTCGCTTCGATCGTCGCTATGAGGAGGCCGCCACCGATCTCGGCGCCAACTCGTGGCAGCGCTTCAAGGACATCATCCTGCCGATCATCATGCCTGGAATCATAGGCGTCGCGCTGTTCGGGTTCACATTGTCCTACGACGAGTTCGCGCGATCCTCACTGACGGTGGGAACGGTGAACACCTTGCCGCTCGAAATTTGGGCAATGACGACTGCGGCCACCTCTCCGGTGCTGTTCGCCCTTGGCACGATCACGACCGTCATCTCGTTTTGCGTGCTGACCGCCGCTTTGATCACGATCGGGGTGATCGTGCGCCGCAGAGCGGGCGGCGGACGGCCCGCATTGTCCTGAGACGCCCTGCAACGTCCTGAAAGGCGCCGATGAACGCTCCCCATCCCAGCACCGCTTCCGCGACCCCGCTTGGCGCGAATGGCTCAGACTCGTCACGCTACGACGTCGAACTCGTCGCTGTGAGCAAGAGCTATTCCGGATCACCGGCCGTTGAGACGATCTCGTTGCGAATTCCGACCGCGAGCTATTGCTGCCTGCTCGGGCCGAGCGGCTGCGGCAAGTCGACGACCTTGCGGATGATCGCGGGTCACGAACAGGTCAGCTCGGGCGACATTTTAATCAGAGACCGCAACGTCACCGATGCGCCGCCGACCGGCCGGGGAACATCGATGATGTTCCAGAGCTATGCGCTGTTCCCGCACATGACGGCGGTCGACAATGTCGCCTATAGCCTCAAAGTGCGAGGCGTCGCCAAGGCCGAGCGGCACGCGCGCGCGCGCGAGTTCCTCGATCTCGTGCGGATGGGCGATTTCGCGACCCGTCTGCCCGCGCAAATGTCGGGCGGTCAGCAGCAACGCGTCGCCCTCGCGCGCGCGCTGATCACACATCCGCAGGTCTTGCTACTCGACGAACCGCTGTCGGCTCTCGATCCCTTCTTACGCGAGCATATGCGGGGCGAACTGAAACGACTGCAGCGCGAGCTTGGCATCAGTTTCGTGCACGTGACGCATAGCCAGGACGAAGCCATGGCGCTTGCCGACTTGGTGGTCGTCATGGAAGCCGGTCATATCCGGCAGGCAGGCTCGGCGCGCGAGATCTTCGAGAAGCCGAACACCACCTTTGTGGCCCGCTTTATCGGCGGTCACAACATCATGAAAGGCGCTCGCGGCCAAGTCGCCGTTCGAGCCGATCGATGTCGGCTGGGCTCCGCGGAGGGACAGCCCAGTCTGAGCGGTCTCGCCACCAACGTCGAGTATCTCGGGCCGGTGGTGCGCGTTTCTATCGCTGGAGATAATGGCCTGGAAGCGTCTGCTCTAATCCCCGACGAGTTGTTCTTCACGGCGCCAGTCGATATCGGCCAAGCCGTCACGCTTGTCTGGTCTGAGCGGGACGCTCATGCCCTGTCGGACTGAGAGCTTCCTGGACTCCCGCTCGTCGTTGCGAGCCGAGTTTTCGGTTTCGACCTCGGATTTCAGCCAATCCAGGAAGATCCGAACGGGCCGCGATTCCGCTCCGCGATACCGCAAGGTGTAATAGCGGCATGTGAGGGGGTAGGCTTGATCCGAGATCAGGGTCAATCGCCGATCCGCCAGCGCGTCCGCGATCAGCCGGTTTCGCCCCAGCAGAATGCCGTGGCCCTTGATGGCGGCGTCGATCGCCAGGCTCGACTGGTTGAAGCGCAGACCCGCAGTCACATCCCGCATCGCCGTCTGCGTCGCTTCGAAATAGCGCCGCCATGTCGGAAAGTTGTCATTGGCCTTATCGTCATGGATGAGGGGGAGTTCGGCCAGGGCAGCCTCCCGGTTCCAACCCATATCCGCAAAAAGGGCTGGCGAGCAGACCGGAAATACCTCCTCGTCCATGAGATACTCGACCATGCGGCCGGGATGATCTTCGGAACAACAGATCGAGACGTCAAACAGGCCGTCGTTGAAGTCGCCTTGCGCAGTCACGGTCGAGATGCTGACGTCGATATCCGGGGCGCAGACGAAAAAACGTTGCAGTTTGGGCATTAGCCAAAGCGCGGCGACGGACGGGGAAGCGGCGACATTTATCTTTCGCCGGCCGCCGCGGCGATTAAGGGCGAGCAGCGCCGACTCGAGCTTGTTGAACCCTTCCGAGAGTTCTTCCAGAGCGCCCGACGTCGCCGGTGTAAGCACCAGTTTGCCGCCCTTGCGCTCGAACAAGGTGGTCTCAAGAAACTCTTCAAGAGACCGGATTTGATGGCTGATCGCCGTCGGCGTAACGCAGAGTTCCGCCGCGGCTCGGGTGAAGCTAAGGTTTCGGGCGGCAGATTCGAACGCACGCAACGCATTCAGGGGAATGTAAGTCCGCATACGCAAAGCTCCGATTGGCGTCGACCCTCAACAATACGAGACGCTCCTCCCCCCCTGCTAAAGGGTGGCATGGAACGCGTTGGGGAACGAGATCAAAGTTTTTGCTGCAACGCCGAAGTCCTGAGCAGTCGGCGCCTATTCGTGCAGTTCGCAATGGCGCGCCTACGCTGGTCTGCTAGGTCGAGGCTGAAGCCCAAGATTGCAACAGACTGCAAAGAGGATTAGCCGAATCAAAGCGGCTGAGGCCGCGCTGACGGCATGATCCCGCAGCGGATATCGCCAAACGTCAACGTGATGCCGTGCAACCCACCATCGCATTAGAACGGACGTCGGCTCGACTGTGAGGAGAACAATATGACAGACACGACTCGCACTTGGCTTATCACGGGATGTTCGACCGGGCTCGGGCGCGCTTTGGCGGAGTTGCTCATCGCAAAGGGCGAACGCGTCTTCGCCACCGCGCGAAAGCCGAAAGAAATCAGCGATCTCGTCGCCGGCCATAGCAATGCCACGGCCCTCAAACTCGACGTCACTGTAGCTAACGATATCAAGGCCGCGGTCGTTGCGGTCGAGCAGTCGGGAGGGGTCGATATCCTCGTCAACAATGCCGGCTACGGCTACCTCACCGGGATTGAAGAGGGCGACGAGGAAGGTTATCGCGCTCAATTCGAGACCAATGTGTTTGGCCTGTTCGCGCTGACCAAGGCGGTGCTGCCGGCGATGCGCGAACGTCGGTCGGGTCATATCATCAATATCGCGTCGGTTGGCGGGCTGGTTGGCAATCCCGGCTCTGGTTATTACGCCGCCACCAAATTCGCCGTGGTCGGCTATTCCGAGGCGCTCTCCAAGGAAGTGGGCCCGCTCGGGATCAAGGTCACAGTCGTCGAACCGGGGCCGTTTCGCACCGACTGGGCAGGGCGCTCGCTGCAGGCTTCGGCAAATCCGATCGCCGCTTACGCCGAAACGGTTCACGCCCGCCTGAAGCAGGTAAACGCCAATAGCGGGCGCCAAGTCGGCGATCCCGTGCGCGCGGCCGAAGCGATGCTTACAATTGTCAACAGCGCAAATCCGCCCCTCAATCTTGTGCTAGGCGCGCCCGGGCTGAAAGCGGTGCGGGAGAAGCTCGCGGCGCTAACCGCGGAGCTCGACAAATGGGACGCTTTGACGCTCGGCGCCGATTATCCAGACCCGCGATAGGAACAACCAGAGAGCGCCACCGGCTCGTCGTTCAGCTTTCTACAAGCAGCGGATCGCGCAACCAAGGGCCCGGCGGTGAGTCATGAGAGGAGGACTGGAATGCGCCCGCCTCTCGATGCCACATCGCCATTTCCGTTTCGACGCGGCTGTCCGATTTCGCTATGACGTTTACGATCTCCGGGAGAGCCGCAACGACGAACGTGACGAGCAATCGGTCTTTCAACTCGCTCCAAACGTCTGTCTGTTGCAGTTGTTGTTTCTTATCAAACAACCGCCAAAGTTCGCCAAAGTCATCGTGAACAGTTCCCGGCCATTGGACGAACATATCCGGCCAGCCTTTCCCCTTGCGAAACTCGATCGAACGTCCCTGCTTGCTCAGGCAAAACTTGAACTTCAACTTCGGCCAAGTCACCGAACCGAAACTCACAGCTCGAACGGATATATCTAAATGCCTGTAATTTTGCGAAGAATGCAGCTCGTCGAGTTTTACCGAGTCCGCAATCAGAAGTTGGTCATTGACGCTCATTGACAAATAGTTCGGGGCGACAACGGGAGACCCCACTTTATCCTTCGTCGGCTTCGGTTTCGCGATTTCGACGACGCTCGGCGGCTTTTGCCGCATCAACTCGTCGATAGACGTCGATGGGGCGGCGTTCGCCAGCGCTCCCGCAGTCTGATTTTCAGGGCCAACTTCACCAATCAGGAGACTGCTAACCCATATCGGGTGCGTTTGGTCCGGTTCATCGAGCAGCAAATCCCATTCCGCTTCCGCACCGTGGGAGGCAAACTGCGCCACCCCGCATTTTGCCGTAAAGCGCCAAACATTGTTTGTGGAGGCAAATATTTCATAGGCGATGCGAGCGCCGTTGACGAAAAATTGTAATGAACGGATGACCCTGGGACTCGCATCCGATGCAATCTCAAAACTGATTTCCGCCTGCAAATGTGGATTGACATAAAAGGCACCGGAAACGGTTTTTTCCAACAAAAACGAGCTTCCGTCTTCCGCCCAAGTCACGGGGCTTAAAATCGAGATCGAGGTCGCCGCCTTTGACTTGCGCTCGCGTTGACGAACATCAGGCCTCAACGTCAATTTCTTTACAAACAAGCCCAAGTCACGCGCATCCTCCAGCGGGCGATAGGTGAAAGGCAACTCTATCCACAATTGCCGCTTGGGCAAATCGCGCCGTCCAACCAGGCCAGAGACGATCAAACTCGCCGAGCCGTCGGGTCTGGGTTGCGAGGTCACGAAAAGCTGCTCGTTCCCGCAGAAGGCTTTCGGTTTCTCGAGTTGCTCCACGCCGAAATACTTCTCGATGAAAATTTCTACTTCCCAGGGTTGCGCGTAAGGCCACTCGAATTCGATGCTGAACGCCTTGGCGGTCCAACGGACTATCATGCCCTTATAATTTTCGATCTCGCGCCAACCGTCGCCAACTAAATCCACCAGCGACAAATTTCTACTTTCGGGCGGCGCGATCAGTGATGCGGCCATAAACCGCGGCAGCCAACATTCCGCGATTTGATCAATAACGGCGTCATCGCCGTTGGCTTCCTGGTAGAGGATCGCCGCCGCGGCGGATTTGTTGCTCAAATCATGAAATTGGCGGGCGAAGGCCGGAAAGGCCGCGGCGATTGCGTCTGCGCTATGGCCTGCATAGGTGTGCAGCCCGGCCCCCCATTCCGCGGCTTCCTTTGCCAGCCAAGTGTTCTCAGGCAACAACATCGGCGCGCCTAGGCTGATGCTTTCCCAAACGACGCCTGATGATTTGCGCGCATAGGATTTGGGATCGTAAGTAGAAATCATGCAATCGACGTCTTCCAACAGTGCTTGATAGGCGCCCCTGTCCAGCCTTCCCGTAACGAGCCGGAGATTGTTAAAATGATCTTTGGCGCTCACGACCAGATTGTAAGCCTCTAGAGATACGCCCCAACTTGCCGCCGCGTTTAGATGGACGAGAAAGTCCCAATCTGGATGCGCGAGACATAATTTCTCGATCAGTTCCGGCAACAGCAAGACGCCTTTGTCGACTTTGGCGTCGCCTGCGAACAGCAATGCGACCCGTCTTTGCCGGGCCTTCAAACGAGGCGGGCGGGTTGGGCAAATTGGGATCGCGTGAGCAGGTATGTTCCGGCCCGTCATTGCCGAAAACTCACGAGCGATTTGGCGACCGCCGCCAAAGAGTTTTACATGATTGACGCGGTCGCCGAGCAAACGAAAGGCCAATTTATAGAAGACTGCCTGCAACTCGTCGATCACTGTGAAGGCGCCGTCCGGAAGAACCTCCAGACCACTAGGAAACATCAGATGGACGGCAAATAACGGCGCGAGGGTCGGATCAAAAGATTTCATCCACGCAACGAAACCAAAAAAATGATTTTCGGTCAGCGTCGGAATGAAAGCCGTGTCGGTCGGATAGAAACTTCCCGGAGGCAAAGTTGCGAGGTCATTTGCAACGACGTCGTTGAAAAATTTGAAATCGTCGATCCGCCCCGTGACTGGATCCTCGCTGTGGATCTCATAGGTCGTGTGATGAAAATGCGGGACGATAGTTATTCCGCGGATCGTCGAAGAGGGGAAATCCAGGTGCGAAAAAATGACCACTTGCTGGCCGCGGCGCGCCGCAGCCTCGCCGATAGACAAATCCCATTCCAGATGATGTCCGTGTTCATGCACGAGATTGGGATCGATGATGTAGAAAGTCATGTTCGGCCTGCCCACTTCGTCCGTTCGGTCGAAGAAGTTGCCCCGTATCGCAGCGCCATAAGAGTTGTCCGTCACAGGCCGTGGAGGTTCACAGGCCTTAGCGGCTACGGATTTAGCTCCGTTAAAACAGCCGTGGGGCGTGCGTGTAGCGAATAAGAAGCATGAGCCAGTCAGGTTGCGAGACCATGTACAGGCGTAAAAGTGGCCATGTAGACATCAGAATTCTGTTAGTCCAGCACTAAGTGAATCGGCGCCGTGGAAAGTCAAACTCAACTTTTGACTGAATTCACATGTGTGAAGACTTGAAGCGGCTTTTCCATGTCATACCCTGGATCAACGTCCATGCTGATCAACGAACATGCTAACGCTCCGAGGTAAACGCTCCTGTTAAGCGGCCGTCGCGCCAGCGTCTCCATGAGGTGCTTGGCCGCCCTGAGCGTGTCCGCGTCGGGACCGCCCAGCACCGCCAAGGCAAGTTCATTCGTGGCGCCATCGATGTCTTGGGCTTCAAGTCGTTCGGATACGCGCTCGAATGTCGTGCTCTGCGAAATTGCCGAGCAATCGGTTACTTGCTTGTCTTCGCAAAAGGGAAAGACATCGGTCCACAGTTGCGACGACCACGAAGACACGCCTGCACGGCAAACGAACTTCTTTGGAGGTTGTGGCGCATACATCGTGAGCGTGCCGCCACGGTTTGGCGGCAGGATCATCTCCGCCATCGCCTTCTGATGCAGGAAAAGAAATTTTCCCTCGGAGGCGTGTGAGCTGTCATGGCTGGGCGTCCAAAAGATGCGCCATTTTGAATGGTCGAATATGCCATCTGCCTCGGCCGTCACAGAGAGCGTCGCCGTGCGGTCTTCGATTGTAAAAGCGAGGCTGTAGGCGTCTCCCCGATCACGCCGGCTCCAATCTTTTGGTGACGCCACTTTGAGCATAATACAGTCCCTTGCGAACTTGCAGAAATTGAATGTCTTCGAAATTGCGTATAAGTATGTAAAAACTTGTCTTACATTTAGAGCGAAGTGTTTTGCTAATCAGGGCGAACCAAACCACAGGGCAGAGCATAGGCTGTGGCGGTATTAGGAACTGGAGGAGTTATTGTCACATCCTCTAGTCGAAATTTGTTGTCTTTGGAATCGCTCCCAATTTTAAATGGCTGTATCGTCAGTTTTCCATTAACTTTTGCAATCATGATTGTATTTCCGGACGTATTTTTGCCGTCGAAGAGTGCATATCGTCGTTGGGCGGACAAATCACTTTGTCCAATCTTTACAACATTATTTGCAGATGCCGGCGCTGATCCAGTATAAGCTGGAGATGCAATATGCACTATAGAGCCGTCAATCGGCGTACCATCAATTCTGTCGACGACAACTAAATTACAACGACTGCTGCTGATTAGTATAGCATCGGAGCCAAACCTGTTTGGCGCGTGATCGGCGTTTGGGGCGCTGTCCTCGATAACGAGGCTTTTAACAGCCACATTATTGAACTGTGAGGATTCATCGATTGCGATATACCAGCTTGGAACAGCCGATCCCGATTTCAAATCGGTCGCCTTTATAGCACCCAATTGCAGATTGTTTAATTCGGAATGAAACGCCAGTTCTACGGGAACCTGGGAAATAGACTCTTCATCGGCTGACATTTCGCAGCGAGCGAAGAGATTTCCGTACCCCACACCGAATCCAGCTTTCACTGAACGGGGTTTCACTACGCACTCCAATGCCCCGCCGGTTGAAATAAAGGCGGCCGCATTTCGCGCGGTCTCCCGAATTCCGCCAATCACGCCAGATCGAAATGAAGCAAAAATCGGAATTCCCGAATCTTTCCCGAAGCCGACTTTCAGGGTCGGCCAGCCGGGCTTATGGGCAAAGTTGGTGAGA
>JAYTRP010000148.1:0-1964 GCA_043746145.1 Hyphomicrobiales bacterium
CGGCGCCGCCATATCGAGATCTCCTCGACATATCTGAATCAGATCGCAGCGCTTTTGGGAAATCGGAAGTAGAGTCGAACTTTTACGGACTTGGTATTATACGCCTGCTGAATCAGCTGAACCTCAATGCCCAAAGATCCGATATGGAGATTGCGAATGTTCATGTCGCTCTCGGCCCATCGTTTGAGGAAGCGTCTGGCGATATGTTACGGGATGGTCGCGCAGACCGCGCGAAACTCAGGCGAAGGCCGGATAGCAGCTTTTAGCGATCGGGCGGGAATTGCGCCCCGGACATGGGGAGTTGTGCCAGCCGGGCGGACTTGCGCACCGATTTGACTAGTTGGCGCTAGCAGCAGCAGTCAGCCTTCTCACTTTTTCTCGGTCAACCAGGGAAGGGCGGCCTTTCGAGTCAAACGGCGATTTGAACGTGAAAGCGTCCGACGTAGGCCCACCGTCATGCAGTCGCTCGAACCGGGAAACGGCCTCATGCCAGTCCGGCAGATGCCCTTCAGACACCCACTAGAGCAAATAAGGTGGCCAGCTCTTCGGCAAAAACCACTCGGACGCGTGTCGCATCGCTTCGGCGTGCAGGCCTGAATAGGTGAACGCCATGAGGCTTTCGAGGTCGGCCCACAACGACAAGGTTGAGGGCGCCCGACCATCGCCACGCTCGACGTAGAAGCGCGGATAGACCTGCACGCCCCAGCTCTCGCCGTCGGGCTCGCCCGCATAGCCGGCGCGGCCGATGAAACCCGGCGCTCGCTCGACGGCCTCAAGGTTGGCGGGCTCACGATCACGGAAGCCCTGATTGACGGGGTTCTCGGCGCGCTCTCGAAACATTCCAAAATTGTAAATTGCTAGCCGCATGCCCACGAGTATGTCACGAGCCGGGAGGTCCGCAATGGGTTGAATGCGGACCGTTGGACGCTTCACCGTAGGGCGCGTCTGGTTTAAAATGTTAGCAACCGGAAACCTGGTAGCCCTGGCCCGGTCGCAGCGAGGCGGCGACTTGCCCAACCAGAGCGTCGTAGCGCGCCTTTTTCGCGGCGGGATATTCGATCGCCAGATCGTTTGCGACGCCGCAGCCCAGCAGCGACTTGCGGTAGAAAATCCGGTCGCCGCGAAAGCCTGAGACGACGACCACATTGCGGTTCGCGACTTTGTACGTGATCGACTCGTCGGCGGCAGGCTGCAATCGCTCATCAACCTCTTGGGCGAACGACGAGATCATCAGAATACCGGAAATGGTGATCGACGCTTCGCCATCGGGCGACATAAACACGCGACCGTCGTCATTCCCAGGTGGCGGTTGCATCTTCCAATCAGACGGCGTCGCAGCGGTAGTTCCAAAACGCGCGTTGGAATAGCTGCGCAGCGACTGCGCGTGCGCGGCGTTGACAACCAGCGCCAGTAGCGCCGCGCCCAAGATGGGCCGCGTCCTTATTGATAACGGCATCAATAGACGACTACGCTGCGGATCGACGTGCCCGCGTGCATCAGATCGAACGCGTCGTTGATCTTGTCGAGCGGCATCGTGTGCGTGATCAGATCGTCGATGTTGATCTTTCCGTCCATGTACCAGTCAACGATCTTGGGCACGTCGGTGCGACCGCGCGCGCCCCCGAACGCCGAGCCTTTCCACACGCGCCCGGTGACGAGTTGGAACGGGCGCGTCGAAATCTCCGCCCCCGACGGCGCCACGCCGATGACTATCGATTCGCCCCAGCCGCGATGGCAGCATTCGAGCGCTTGCCGCATCGTGGTCGTGCTGCCGATGCACTCGAACGAAAAGTCGGCGCCGCCGCCGGTCAGGTCGACGATCGCCTGCACGACCTTGTCGCGCCCGACCTCATCGGGGTTGACGAAATGGGTCATGCCGAATCGTTTGGCGATTTCCTGGCGCGCCGGATTGAGGTCGACGCCAATAATCTTATCCGCGCCAACCATGCGCGCGCCTTGGATCA
>JAYTRP010000149.1:0-6318 GCA_043746145.1 Hyphomicrobiales bacterium
GATCGGTCGCCAACTCGCGGCGATCGACGCGCATTTCGATCCTCGCACGCGGGTCGGCGAATTGAGCGGCGCCGAGCGTCAACTCGTCGAGATCGCCAAGGCGCTCGCGTTGCAACCCAAAGTCCTCGTGCTTGATGAACCAACCGAAGCGCTGACGGCGACGGAGACGGAACAGCTCTTCACTCAGATCGCTCGAATCAAAGCCCAAGGCACGGCGATCGTCTATATCTCGCATCGTTTGCCGGAAGTCCGCCGCATTGCCGATCGCATCAGCATTCTTCGCGACGGACGTTTGCGCGGTACATTCGATGCATCTAACATTTCCGAACAGCAAATTCTCGCCCTCATCATCGGTCGCTCGATTGAACGCGCGTTTCCTCCCAAAAATACGAAAGTCGCCGGCACCGAGCCGATGATGGTCGCGCGCGGGATCGCCAACACGATCCTGCAAGGTATCGATCTCGACGTTTCGCTTGGCGAAGTTGTCGGGCTTGCCGGAGTCGAGGGCAACGGACAGCGCGATTTCATGCGTGCGCTCGCGGGTCTCAACGCGGCTTCGGGCAAAGTTTCGGTGCGTCAGAAGCCGATCGCGCTCTCGGATCCCATTCGCGCGCAGAACGGCGGAATCATCTATCTGCCAAGCGACCGTCATACCGAAGGGCTGTTCCTCTCGCTATCCATTCGCGAGAACCTCACGGCGCTGGTGCTCGAAACTCTTAAGCGCGTCGGCTTTGTCTCGCGCCGCGCCGAAGTCGCACTCGTCGACAACTATATGGGCGTCCTCGCGATCAAGGCGCCGTCAGGCGAAGAAGGAATTTCGCATCTATCTGGCGGCAATCAGCAGAAGGTTCTTTTTGCGCGATCGATGGCGGCGAATCCCGCGGTCTTTCTCGCCGACGAGCCAACGCGCGGCGTCGACGCGGGCGCTCGTGTCGAGATTTACAATGTTATCCGCGACGTCGCAGCCAAAGGCGCGGCCGTTGTCGTCCTGTCGTCGGACGCGGTCGAATTGCAGGGACTGTGTGATCGCGTACTGGTGTTTTCGCGCGGCGCAATCGTGCGTTCGTTGACGGGCGACGAGATCACTGAAGAGAACATCACGGGCGCGGCGATTGGCGCCGCTGGCGCGCGCGCGCACATGACGAAAGCCGCAACAACCGGAGCGCAGAGTTTTCGCAAGTTTCTATCGGGCGACTACGCGCCGACGCTCATCCTCACCGCTGTCATCGTCTTGCTCGGCATTTACACCGCAAGCGTCAACGGGAAATTCCTGAGTGCGCGAAGCCTCAACGGCACGCTCTTTCTGGCGAGTGCGCTCGCCTTCGTCAGCATGGGCCAACTCATCGTCCTGCTGACCGGCGGCATCGACCTCTCCGTCGGGCCATTGACAGGCCTAGTTGTCGTTATTCTTTCGTTCTTCCTTGGCGACGGGCAAACGCCGCAGGAACTCGTGCTAGGCTTCGCGCTTGCGATCGGGGCTGGCGTGCTGACGGGACTCGTAAATGGCTTCCTCATTCGCATCGTTGGCTTGTCGCCGCTGATCACGACGCTCGCCATGTATATCGCTTTACAAGGCGTCTCACTTTCACTTCGTTCGGTGCCTGACGGGTTCCTGCGAACCGGGATAGTTTCCGTCATTACGTCGCGGGTCGGGCCGATCTCACTGGCTTTTCTCTGCGCGGTCGTCGTCGTGATCGTTTTGGAGATTGCGTTGCGTCGCATGCGGTTTGGAATGGAGTTGCGCGCGATCGGCTCCAACGAGACCGCTGCGCATCGTCTGGGCGCGCGTGTCAATCGCAGCGTGGTTGGCGCCTATGTGCTCTGTTCTTTCTTCACCGCGATTGGAGGGGTTCTCCTGGCGGCGCAGGTCGGCGTTGGCGATCCCACGGTCGGCCAGAACTATACGTTGCAGAGCATCTCGGCGGTGGTTCTGGGCGGCGCCAGCATTTTCGGCGGACGAGGTTCTTTCCTTGGCGCTCTGGCGGGCGTGATCCTGGTGCAGGAGATCACCGCGACCACAGGGTTTCTCGGTCTCGGCGCGGCTTGGCAATATTGGCTGCCCGGCCTGCTCATCCTGATCGCGACCGCGATGTATTCGCGCGCGCGTGACTCCGCGTCGCTCCGGCACACTTAAGCGAACCGCCGCCGCTTTTCGCGGCGACGGCTTGGCTACCGAGCGCTACGCCGATTTCGGCGGACGCTTGTGTCCCGCCATGTCCTCCAGCACCGCGCAGACCGCCGCGGTGTCCTGACCCTGTCGCCCTTGCGCCGCGCCCGCGTAGTAAAGTTGGGCCGCCGCGGCGAATACCGGCAAGGGGCAATCGAGCCCCGTCGCGAAGGCGCTGATGACGGAGAGATCCTTGAGATGCGTTTGGATTGTCGCCGTCGGCTGATCGTAGTTGGAGTCGCGCATCAACGGGCCTCGGATTTGCAGCATGCGCGACGAACCGGCGCTGTCGGCTAGAGTTTCGTAGAGGACGGCCGGATCGAGCCCTGCCTTCATGCCCAACACCATCGCCTCTGCCGCCGCGACGTTGTGAATCGTCACGAGGTGGTTCGCGACGAATTTCATGATGCTGCCATTCCCGAACGCACCGAGATAACGTTGTATGCGCGACATGCCTTGAAACACCGGCAGGCATTGGTCGAACGCGGCCTGATCGCCGCTGCCAAACACCACTAGATCTTTAACGGCCGCCTGTGCGCCGGTCCCGCTAAGGGGGCAATCAAGCAAAGTCTTGCCCGATTGCAACATCGCGTCGAGCGCGTGGCGTTTGACGTCGATTGGCAATGTTGAACATTCAATAGCAATGACGCCGCGCGTCGAAGCGCGCGCGATCCCCTCTTCGCCAGTGACGCCCGACGAGAGCGCCGCTGCGGAAGGCAACGACAGGATGATGATCGCGCACTCCTCGGCCACGGCGCGCGGCGAAACTAAAGCGCGGCCACCGATACCTCGGAGATTGTCAACTGCCTTGGACGATGGGTCGTAGCCCACGACCTCGAAACCCGCCAAACTAAGGTTGCGCGCCATGGCGAAGCCCATGACGCCAACCCCAATCATCCCGACTTTCTGCATCACGGTCTCCCTAGAGATCTGTATCCGCGCCAAACCCAGATGTTTGTTGGACGGTATAGGCGCGCCATGAACTCGATGCTAGTCTAACACGCGCAAAACAGTTGGGGTTGACAACCTCGGCACTCTGTCAATTCTACTCGATCAACCGCCTCCGATTCTTGTTGAGTTTTGAGGCTCGATTGATCGCAGTAGAGGTTTTTGGAGCACGAACGCGGCGGCCTGTTTAGATCGCTGGTTTGCCGCAAGCGCCCGGGGCCGCCATGTTGCCGCCGGTTCCCAAAAAGCATAAGAAATACTGCGGGGTCGAACTGACCCGTCCCGAAGCCGTCGTTGGAAAGACGTTGCGACGCCAGACTTCCCGGTGATTGAGACGCTAAGGAGCCGAGTCGACACACCATGTGTATTGCGTGCGGGTTCCCGACCGCGTCGGGGGATTGGACGAATGCTGGCAGCCTCGCCGAAGCGGAGGCGTCGCGGGATCGTGCCCAAACCATCACTGTATTGGCTGGTGTACTCGCTTTTTACGGTCTTAAAGCGCGGTCAATGGCTTCGACGGGAGGGATTACGATTTCAACACCGTCGGGCCGATATGTAAATACGCGGAGCGTCGACGACGCTTGGTCCGCGGCGGCGCAACTCCTTGGTCGTCCGCTCGATCCGCTCGATCCTAGTTTCATTCGCAGCTTTGGAGAGCGGGGTGAGTGACGCTCGAGGAAAGCGCGCGCGATTGACCGTGCTTACCGGTTTTCTCGGCGCGGGCAAAACGACCTGGCTCCGCCATCACCTGCAATTTGGCGTCTTTCAGGATGCGTTCGTCGTTGTCAACGAAGCTGCGGCGCGGCCATTCGACGATGCGTTACTCTCGAACGCCAAGAATCTGGCGGTGATCTCCGGCGGCTGCGCATGCTGCGAACGCAAGCCAGAGTTAATTGCTGTGCTTCGAAATCTTTGCGAGCAATTGGCGTTGGCGGCGACGAAGGGTGAGCCGCTTCAACGCATAGTGATTGAGACCAGCGGGCTTGCAGATCCGTTTCCCATCGTCGAGGCGATTCGAGGCGACCCCACGCTTTCGCAAATTATTGAGATTGGCGAAGTGATCACAATCATCGATGCGCGCGCCGGCCTCGATCTGCTTGGCAAAGAAGCATTGGCTCGGGGTCAGATAATATTCGCCGATTGTGTCATTGTCTCAAAGCTCGACGATGTCGGCGAAGATGCCGTGATTAGCCTTCTCGAATCGTTGCAGGCGCTCAACCCGCGCGCCGCCTTGTTTGGCGCCGATAGAGGTACAGAGGCTGCGCTTCCCGCCGTCGACTCCATAAAAGCTGAGCGGCTTCCCGCCTTTTCGGATGATGAGCGACGACGCCTGATCCCCGTCGAACTCGACATTGCTGCGACAAGCTGGCCGGTGTTCAGCGTGTGGCTATCTGCGCTGATGTACGCGCGCGGTCACGATGTGCTCAGGGTCAAGGGCGTCGTGCGGACCTCGACCGGTCGATTGTTGGTGCAGGCCGTGCAGGGAAGGATCGCGGCGCCGGAGGTGATGCCGGAACCCTCGGATGAAGGCGACGGCACGATCGTCCTGATCGGCCGCGGCTTCACCTCCGAAGATCTGCGGCAATCGCTGCACGCGTTCTCAAGCGCGGCCTCTGCGTTGGAATAACCACGGCCGCGCGAGCTATCGCGGAGGCGATCGATGCGGCATCAAAAAAACTGATAGGCCTTAAGCCAAGTTTTGATTTCGCTTCATCTCTGGCGACGGTCTATCGTCAGATAAGGCCGACCAGTTGTTATATTCGGCGATCCAGGGTCGTTTCCTGGTCAGGGCATATAGGGAGGAAATAACGTGAAAAAGAGCATTGACCGTATCTTGACTACGCATACGGGCAGTTTGCCACGCTCGAAGGCGCTTTCAGCCATGCTGGTCAAACGCGAGCAGCGTAAGCCGTTTGACCAACCTGCATTGACGGACGAAATCGAGCGCAACCTGGATGGCAACATCACGCGGCAGGTCGCGAGTGGCGTCGATGTCGGAAACGATGGTGAAACGCCGCGTGTCGGCTTCTCGACCTATACAACGGAGCGTATGACGGGTTTCGGCGGGGAGTCTCAGCGCAAACCGACCCTCGACACGATAAAGTTTCCTGGCTTCGCGGACTTCATGAAACGTCAGATTGGCGTTGCCGACGATCTTGCGAAAGTGTGGAACGCGCCGCAGGCGGTAGGGAAATTGGAATATGATCCAAGCCTCCGCGAAGCGAAAGAAGAGTCCGCCGCTTTTCAGGCGTCGCTAAAACGGACGGGCGCTAAATTCGTTGAAACATTCATGTCGGCGGCTTCGCCCGGCGTCGTTTCGACCACCATGTTGCTGGCCCCCAACAATCCTGCTTATAAGAACGATGCTGAATATGTCATGGGCATCGCTCGCGAACTGAAGAAGGAATACGAATACATCGTCAGCCAGGGCTACATCCTTCAACTTGATGCGCCCGACCTGGCGATGGAACGCGTGATCATGTTTGGCGATCAACCATTAAACGTGTTTCTCGACCGGGTCGCTCTTCATATCGACGCAATCAATATCGCCGTCGCCGATATTCCGCGCGATAGGGTTCGGCTGCATGTTTGCTGGGGCAACTGGAACGGCCCCCATCAGGACGACGTCGACATGATCGATTTGTTGCCGTTGCTTTACAAGGCGAATGTCGGAGCTCTTTCCATTCCCGTAGGTAATCCTCGCCACGAACACGAAACGCAAGTCTTTAAAAAGATGCCGCCGCCCAAAGACATGATGCTCGTCCCCGGCGTCATCGACGTAACGACAAACTACATCGAACATCCCGAAGTTGTCGCCAACAGGATTTGCGCGGCGGTTGACGCCATCGGCGACCGGGAACGCGTGATAGGCGGGACCGACTGTGGGTTTGGCACATTTGCCAGCTATGAATTTATCGCCGAGGATATCGTTTGGGGCAAACTGAAAGCTCTCTCGGACGGCGCGGCGGTGGCCACCAAACGCCTATGGGGAAAGTCGTAACCACGCGTCGATGCAGTTGCGCAACGTCAACAGAGCGTTGCTGGTTGCGCGGAGCCCAACCTCAAAGCTATTCAGGTCTCAACGAAGGTCGTGGGGGCGCCAGCGGAAGAAGTAAAGTCGACATCCCGCAGCGAGCGTCGACCGTTCGGCTTAGCCTCGCGGCCGATCGGGGGACGTGTAGGAAAGGCCGGGACTTAGATTA
>JAYTRP010000150.1:0-1962 GCA_043746145.1 Hyphomicrobiales bacterium
CGCCATCACCTGCATCGACCTGACGACGCTTGCGGGCGACGACACTTCTGCGCGGGTCCAGCGGCTCTGCGCCAAGGCTCGGCGACCTTTAAGCGAGGAGGTGCTCGTCGCGTTGGATCTCGCCGACGCTCCGCCGACGGTCGGCGCCGTCTGCGTCTATCCCTCGATGGTTCCCCCGGCCGTCAAGGCGCTGGCGGGATCAGGGATTCCTGTCGCCTCGGTCGCGACCGGATTTCCCGCCGGCCTGACGCCTTTGCCGCAGCGGCTTGCGGAAATTCGCTACGCCGTCGACGAAGGCGCTGACGAGATCGACATCGTGATTTCCCGCGCGCACGTGCTTTCGCGCGATTGGCGCGCGCTCTACGACGAGGTTGCGGCGATGCGCGAGGCCTGCGGCGCCGCGCATCTCAAGGCGATCCTGGCGACCGGGGAGCTCAAGACTTTTCGCAACGTTTATGCCGCCAGCGTCGTAGCGATGCAGGCCGGCGCGGACTTCATCAAGACCTCCACCGGCAAGGAAGACGTCAACGCGACGCTGCCGGTCAGCCTCGTGATGGTGCGCGCGCTACGCGATTATCGCGAGCGGACCGGCTTCGACATCGGCTTCAAACCCGCCGGCGGCCTGCGCGCCGCAAAGGACGCGCTCGCGTGGTTGATCCTGATGAAGGAGGAACTAGGCGTGGCGTGGACCAGACCTGACCTGTTCCGCATCGGCGCGAGCGGCCTGCTAACCGACATCGAACGCCAGCTCGATCATTACGTGACCGGCCGCTACTCCGCCGCCTACCGCCATGCGATGGCCTGAGGGCAAACCCAAATATCAGTCAAAGGTTTGAGCGCGATGGCCACGATCAAAGAGATTCTCGAAACCATGGATTACGGGCCCTCGCCCGAGAGCGCTGAGCATGCGACGGCGTGGCTCGATAAGCATCGCGCCGGATTTGGCCTGTTCATCGACGGTCGCTTCGGCAAGCCCGGCGCCTTGTTCGAGGTCGCCAATCCCGCGACCGGGGAGGCCATTGCATCGGTCACGCAAGGCACGGCGCCCGACGTCGCCGCCGCAGTCGCCGCCGCCCGGAAGGCGCTGCCGAAATGGGCGGCGCTGTCCGGCTACGAACGGTCACGCTACCTCTATGCGCTCGCCCGTCATGTACAGAAGCGCGAGCGTTTTCTCTCCGTGCTCGAGACGATCGACAACGGCAAGCCGATCCGCGAGTCCCGCGATATCGATATTCCCCTCGTCGCGCGGCACTTCTACCATCACGCGGGCTGGGCCTCGCTGATAGACGAAGAAATGCCAGGCACTCGGCCTGTCGGGGTCTGCGCGCAGATCATTCCCTGGAATTTTCCGCTGCTGATGCTGGCCTGGAAAATCGCGCCCGCGCTCGCCGCCGGCAATACGGTTGTGCTGAAGCCGGCGGAATATACGCCGCTGACCGCGCTCGCTTTTGCCGAAATCTGCGTCGAGGCCGGCCTTCCTCCCGGTGTCGTCAATATCGTCACGGGCGATGGCGCGACCGGCGCGGCGCTCGCCGCGCATGAGGGCGTGGACAAGGTCGCCTTCACGGGCTCGACCGAGGTCGGGCGCCTGCTGCGCAAGGCGACCGCGGGAACCGGCAAAAAGCTCTCGCTCGAACTTGGCGGCAAGTCGCCCTTCATCGTGTTCGACGATTCCGATCTCGACAGCGTCGTTGAAGGCGTGGTCGACGCGATTTGGTTCAACCAAGGCGAGGTCTGCTGTGCGGGCTCCCGGCTGCTCGTGGCGGATGGTGTCGCAGGCGCGCTTTACGCAAAGCTGAAGACGCGCATGGTTACGCTCCGGGTCGGCGATCCCCTGGATAAATCGACCGACATCGGCGCCATCGTCGCCCCCGCGCAACTCGAGCGCATCCGCCGCCTGGTTGCCGAGGGCGGGAAGGAAGGCTTGAAGCCATGGCGCGCGGAGGGCGCGATGCCGAACCG
>JAYTRP010000151.1:0-6315 GCA_043746145.1 Hyphomicrobiales bacterium
CCGCCGCCCTCGAACGCGCGCGCCTTCGCAAAATTTTCGGCGCCGGGCGTATATTCAACCACAGTGACGCAGCCCGAGGAGTTTCGCGCCTATCTGCTCGAGCAACTCGAACCGCTGGTTGAAGAATTCGGGGCCGAGATCGAGATTGGGGTTGGCGGGCAAGAGATCGCCTACCCCTATGTGTTCGAAACCGGCGACGATCTGGGTCGCGGGAACGCCACGCCCGCCGATCTCGCACGGCATTTCCCGACGCCTTCCCTTGCAGTGATTGGCGACGAGATTGCCGACGGCCAGTTTGAAATCCGCCCCGGCTCCGAGCGTCCGCTCGCGCTGTTCGACGCGGCGCGAGTTGATTATTCGCTGCGACGCCTGGTGCATTATACCGGCTCCGACTGGCGCGCGATGCAGCCCTGGGTGCTGCTCACCAACTATCACCGCTACGTCGACCAGTTCATACGCTGGGGTCTGGAACAGTTGCGCAGCGACAAGGGCGTCGCCAAACTGGTATTGCCGGGCAACGTGACCATCGATTCACGCATGTCGCAGGGCGAGGCCGAAACGGCGCTTGCCAGCGTCGTATGGCACCGCTTCCAGATGCCGGCCTATCACGTCGTTCGCACTGACGGCCACGGCGTGAGCCTCGTCAATATCGGCGTCGGCCCGGCAAATGCGAAGAACATGACCGATCATCTTGCGGTGCTTCGGCCCCATTGCTGGTTGATGATCGGACATTGCGCGGGTTTGCGTCAATCGCAACAGATCGGCGACTATGTTCTCGCACATGCCTATCTCAGGCAGGATCACATTCTCGACGAGGCGGTGCCGCTCTACGTGCCCATTCCCGCGCTGGCCGAAGTGCAGGTCGCGCTACAGGAGGCGGTGGCGAACGTGACGGGAGATCGGGGCGAGGCGTTGAAGCGCCGCGTGCGCACCGGCACCGTGGTCACCTACGACGATCGCAACTGGGAGCTACGCTGGACGCAAGAGCGTCGCCGTTTCAACCTGTCGCGCGCTATCGCCGTCGATATGGAATCGGCGACGATCGCGACACAGGGGTTTCGCATGCGCGTGCCCTATGGCGCGATGCTTTGCGTCTCGGACAAACCGCTGCATGGCGAGATCAAGCTGCCCGGCGCCGCGAACGCGTTCTATGAGCGCGCGATTGGCGAGCATTTGCAGATTGGCATCGCCGCGCTGCAACTGTTGCAGCGAAGCGATGCAGCGCTGCATTCGAGAAAGCTGCGCAGCTTCGACGAGCCGCCGTTCAGGTAGGCGTGTTTGACAGATAGTCGACCCGAGCCGCTAGGCCAGTCGATCCGCGCGATTACGCGCCTCACAGCCGCAAGCAAGATCACGGTTTCCAAACTCCTGTGTGATGCGGGAAAGGCGTGCGCCGCCGATCACGATGAGCACGTTCGCGACCTGAAATCGAAGCGCATCCAACTCGACGAGATTTGCGCATTTATTTGCGCCAAGCAAACAATGTTGCCAACGCAAAGGCACTTCTACGCGGTAGCGCTGCACATGACGTATTCAAATTTCGTCACGATACACTCGAAGCTGTGTACCTTCCCGGCGATTGCGTCCGACGTATCGAATAGATTTTGGGAGGTTGCCGATATCCTAGCGCTCCGGGAAGCAGTTGAACCGAAGGCTAGGATGCGTAGGGGCAATAAGAAACAAACCCCAAAAAGTCGTGCGTGTCTCTAACCCTTAAGCCGGGTAGACCATTCAGGGGCCGCGAAAATCCCGGCATTTTTCACCCTCCGAATTGCCTCCCGCCGAAGGGCTAACGTCGTCGCATCCACAAATGTGACGATATTCAGCCCCGAAAGCAGTTCAGCATCGAATTTCAGTGAATCGTCGCACTGAGAGGAAAAATTGAGCGACAACTGCTCAGGTTCCTGTCGCCCACGTTTTGTCACAGAAGCCCCTGTATGAGTCTAACGATATCACATAGTTTGCTCCTTGTTTGACAAGTCCGCAATCACTTTCTCTTCGTAGTTCGCTTGCGAATCGAGCTGAACACGGAAAATTGGCACGGCTGAGGCCGGGTGAGGGCGCGAAAGACGTCCACTCAATTTGCGCTCTGCCTTTGGACGAAAAAGACGTAAATAGCTCCCGGGAGCTACACCATCATATTGGCGGAAAATCACTTTTCCTTGTTCTTGCGGGTCCTCCGTTATTGCGTCGTGGTGAAGGGCAATCGCAAGGCTTTTGAGATACGGCTCAATATAAACAACCTGGGTTATTCCAGACGCCACTATGTGACGAGCGCAATTGTGACAAGGATAGGTATTAGTATACAATGTTGAACCAACTAAAGAATAGCGACCTTCACGCGCAACTAATAGTATCGCTTCCATTTCAGCGTGAATTGATCGCGAATATTCAATTAGAACCTCAATTTCACTTCCGCTCAGCGCCACTTTTAGATCAGATTGTGTCTTACCAGATTTAATCAAACCGGCGTCGGCGATTCTTTTTACCACGGAATCGACAATCGAAGTACGTCTAGTCTCATTGTGACATATACATCCGCCCCACTTGAAACACCGGTTGTCCCTGTCGACCACGGTATTTCGTGACGCATCAATAGAAAATTGATCATTTTCTGTGTACAGGCCACCACCATATCTTGGCACGTCATTCCAACCTACCGCAATCATCTCTCCACGTTCTGAAACTATCGCTGCCCCGACCTGTCTAGACATGCATGCAGAATTTGCCGAAGCGGAACTGGCCTCGTACATTGCCGACTCTGCTCGCGTAGGGGTATGTACTGCCGTATCAAAAAGAAGCTCTAAGTATCGCACAACTCTGTTTCTTAATTCGTCCTTCTTTAGGTCGTTACAAATGAAGAAGTCAGCCTGAACAAACAACTTTCGTGTTTTTTGTCCAAACGTTGGTATTTCATTTTGGTCCCTATCTATAATCTGTTTTACATGAGTTTCTGACGTGCCTGCGTCTACCAGTCTGGTTTTTCGCATTGCGTCCGGCGCAAAAACGCCGAAGATACAAAGGGTTTCCCCGTAAATTTGGCGGAGAATATCTAGTTCTTCAACATTTTTAAGCGAGTCGATTATGTAAGCTCGTCGCCCCGGTAGCGGGATCTCACCTTCATACCCGCCGTTTTCGTGCCTAAATTTGTAAATCTTCTCAACCGCTTTTTCAGCTAAATAATGTCCACCAAATTGTTCCCTTAACTTGTTCCCAGCAGTTTGCATCTGGGTTATGTAAGCATCAAGCGGCGTGTCGGGCGGCAGTGCTATTCCCACTCGGTACGCCTCGGCCTTTATAATTCCGCTGAGCTTCACGATCGGATAAACATCGTACGAAAATGTTTGTGTGAGCACTTCTCTTATGTAGCCAGCAGTAGTCGATACCCCCGAACCCACGGGTCCAACGAGGGCGATCACAAGTTCTTTGGACAGTCTCTCTGAGATGTCAGTTGCAACTGTTTTCCGCAGAGGTGCGCCCAAAAGGTCAACGGAGCTAGGGTTCAACACGCGATTCGCTCCAGAATTGTTTGCCTATCGGAGCAAACCGCAGTCGAATTGTCAAAAGAGCCTCACAAATTCAGACTTACCCACTGCCCGCTAGTTGTCTTGGGTCTAGAAATCTTCAGGGAGACTAACGCATGAGCCCTATCAACAATTTCCGCTCCTCGCGCTGGTTCGAACCCGACGATTTCCGCTCCATGGGCCATCGTTCGCGCATGGCGCAGATGGGCTATTCCGGCGCGGATTACGCGGGCAAGCCGGTGATCGGGATCATCAATACCTGGTCCGATCTCAACCAATGCCACGCGCATTTCAAGACGCGGGTCGACGACGTGAAGCGTGGCGTGCTGCAGGCCGGCGGCTTCCCGGTCGAACTGCCCGCGATTTCGCTTTCGGAAGTTCAGGTCAAGCCGACAACAATGCTTTATCGCAACTTTCTTGCGATGGAGACAGAAGAACTGATCCGCTCGCATCCGCTCGACGGCGTTGTGTTGATGGGCGGTTGTGACAAGACGACGCCGGGCCTGCTGCTAGGCGCGACCAGTGCGGGCATACCTGCGATCTACGTGCCCGCCGGGCCGATGCTGCGCGGCAACTGGCGGGGAAAGGCGTTGGGCTCCGGCTCCGACGCGATCAAATACTGGGACGAGCGGCGCGCGGGAACCATCTCGGACAAGGACTGGGACGAGATGGAGGTCGGCATCGCGCGCTCCTATGGCGTCTGCATGACCATGGGCACCGCTTCGACAATGACCGCGCTTGCCGACGTGATCGGCATGAGCCTACCCGGCGCCTCTTCAATTCTGGCCGCAGACTCCAACCACATCCGCATGTGCGCCGCCTCGGGCCGTCGCATCGTCGAGATGGTCGCCGAAGGCATGACGCCGGACAAAATTCAGACCGAACGCGCATATCACAATGCGATCCATGTCGCGATGGCGATGGGTTGCTCGACCAATGCCGTCATCCATATCATCGCCATGGCGCGCCGCGCCGGGCATGCCATCTCTCTCGACCATTTCGACGCCGCCAGCCGCAAGGTTCCGGTGCTCGCCAACATCAGGCCGAGCGGCGACAAATATCTGATGGAGGACTTCTACTATGCGGGCGGCCTGCTCGGGCTCATGTCACGGTTGAAGCCGTTCCTGCATCTGAGCCTGATCAACGTCTCCGGCAAAAGCTGGGCCGACACCCTCGAAGGCGTGGAAGTGTTCAACGACGACGTGATCCGTCCGCTCGACAATCCCATTTATGCCGAGGGCGCGTTGGCCGTGCTTCGCGGCAATCTCGCGCCGAGCGGGGCCGTGATGAAACCCTCCGCCGCCGCTCCGCATTTGCTAAAGCACAGCGGACCCGCGCTGGTGTTCGATAATTACGCCGCGCTCAAGGCGGTGATTGATCGTGACGATCTCGACGTCACTCCCGACCATGTGCTGGTGCTACGCGAGGCCGGCCCGCTCGGCGGCCCTGGTATGCCCGAATGGGGGGCGTTGCCGATGCCCAAAAAGCTGCTCAAGCAAGGCGTGCGAGACATGTTGCGCATCTCGGACGCGCGCATGAGCGGCACCGCCTATGGCGCCTGCATCCTGCATGTCTCCCCGGAATCACACATTGGCGGCCCGCTCGCGCTTGTGCGGACGGGCGATATCATTTCCGTCGACGTGCCCGCGCGCACGCTCAACCTCGAAGTTTCCGAGGAGGAATTACAGCGCCGCCGCGCCTTGCTTGTTGCGCCAAAGCCGCGCTACGAGCGGGGCTATGGTTGGATGTTCTCGCAACATGTCGGGCAGGCCGACGAAGGCTGCGATTTTGACTTTTTGCGCAGCGATTTCGGCGCGCCCGTCGATGAGCCGGAGATTTACTGACGTTCGCTGCGGACTGAAGTTGTTAGACACATCCCCATAAGCGCTGACATAACAGCCGCCGGAGCCGTCATTGCGAGAAGCCCTTGCGACGAAGCAACAAAGGAGCGGCAGGCGCTATGGTTGGAGGCGAAGCTGCGCAATCGCCCCTTGCGCGACGGCCGGCGCTTTACGTCCCCCTGGGTTGCTTCGTCGCAAGGGCTCCTCGCAAAGACGAACGGGGGCGGTAAAACGTCGAGGGTCTATTCCCGCGTGACCACCGGACAGGCCCGGCGCTCACAGCCAACCAGCGTGATCGCCGCCTGCCCCAATTCCCATCTTACGCCCGTTTGAGCTGAGCAATTACGCCCGCAATATCGCCCATGCCCCAGTGCTCCGCGATGCGGCCGTCGCGCAGGCGGAAAATGTCGCATGAGGTGAAATGCAATGTGCGGCCGGTCGGCTGGAAGCCATAATACGCGCCATCCTGCACGCCCTCGTAGCGAAAGCTCGCCGCCGCCATGTCGCCTGTGACGACCGAGGCTTCGATCGTCACGCTAAGGTTCGACATCGCCTCGATTCGGTTCTGAAAGAAAGCGACCGTCGCTTGCTTTGCCGAGCGCCCCGATGGCGCCGGCGCGGCCGCGCTTACCTGATTGTTGACGTAGTCCGCAGCGAACAGGTCTGCGAAAGCCGTTATGTCATGCGCCGACAGCGCCTGTGCGAAGCGCTCGACGACGTTACGCGCCTCGGCCTGCGCCCTGCTGGCAAGACCCACGCCGGCCAACAACAAGGGCGCCCCCGCCAGCAACTCTCTGCGACGCATTCCATTCTCCCTCACGAGCAAACCGGCCGCAATCCTACCCGTTCTCGACGCTTAACCCCTGGGAACGGCGATATCGGCGCGTAGCTCCGGCGGCACTCGCGCTTCTAGTCGACGAATAACCTGGATCAGTTCGGAAACTTCGGTC
>JAYTRP010000152.1:0-1957 GCA_043746145.1 Hyphomicrobiales bacterium
TGGCTTGACCACGAGCGGCGGTTCTCGAAAAAGCGCGTCATTGTCTGCTGGCGAGTGTCAAGATCGATGCAGGCGACTTTATAACCCGATTTCAGCAGAGCGACGGCGAGATGGATCGAGATCGTCGATTTTCCGGCACCGCCTTTCTCATTGCCTACTACAATGACATGAGCGCTTCGCAGTTCTGGCGCGTCGGTATCGAAGTCCATGATCCGTCCGAATCAGCGCCAAGAGTTGCAAACTATAGCATAGAATCTTTGCCACGCCCGGGCAATGCGGACCCGTGTGTTCAGCCCGGCTCAGCGTGTCCAGTCAGCCTCGCAATCTCGGGAAAGTCGTGTCGCGCCGCGCGTTCTAAGGCGTCCACTTCTGCGTGCGCTACATCGACTCGCGTCGATGCATCGAAGCGGCAGTGGAATACGCCGAACAAAGCGCCCTCGGAGGTACGCAACCGGACGTCGTGAACGTCGCGCAGATGCGGAGATCCGACCGCATGCCGTTCGAGTGCGGCCAATAGCGCCGCAGTGACGCGCTCGTCGGCGTCCTCGCCCGAGAGTTCGCGCGTCTCCATGGGTTCAATATGCGTGTCGATCTCGATGTCGCTTCCCAGCTCGCGCGATACCGCCTCCTCGAAGCGCGTTGCGATCTCGTGCGCGGCGCTAAGCGTCAGGTGGCCGTCGACTTCAAGATCGAGCGAAACCGAGATTCGCTCGCCGACGTGCTGGATGCTGACGTGATGTACGAGCAGGCGGCGGCGACTGGCGGTCACAAGCACGCGTTCAAGCACCGTCTCGTCGTCGAGCGCGAGCGGATTGGCGGAGATGGTCAGTTCCATCCGCGGCCAGCGGGCGTGCAGCGCGTGGCGAACGTCCTCCTTGATGACGGCGACCCGCTCGAGCGGCAACGTTCGCGAAACTAGCAATCCGAGTTCGCCGACGGTGCGCGCGCCGTTGCGCCGCATACGCAGGAAGTCCACCGCTGCAATCGCCGGGAACACTTCAAGAGCATCGCGCACCTTCTCGGCCAGCCCCTTTGGCGCGGCGTCGACCAGCGCGTCCAATGTGCGGCGTCCTAGACGAACGCCAGCAATTCCAATGAACATAGCGACGCCGATCGCGGCCAGCGAATCGGCGCCCGACACTCCGGCGCGCACGGCGATAAGTCCAACTAGCACGAGCAGCGAAGAGACCAAGTCGCTGGAGAAATGCAGAGCGTCGGCCGCAAGAGCATCGCTGCCTGTCTCGCGGGCGATCCGCCGCAACGTGCGCCAGCGCACGAGGTCAACGGCGAGCGAAGCGAGGATGGCCGCAAAAGCCCAGACGCCCGGATTAATCTCGACCTTCTCGCCGAGCCGCCGCATCGCATCGATCGCCACCCCAATCGCGAGGGCAAGCAGAAAGCCTGTCTGCGCGAGCGCCGCCACCGCCTCGATCTTAGCGTGGCCGAATGGATGGTCCTCGTCGGCTGGCTTATCGGCGGCGCGGATGGCGAAGTACGTCAGGGCACTGATGGCGACATCCAGGGCGTTATGGGCGCCCTCGGTCAGGAGAGCGAGCGAACCCGAGGCCGCTCCCGCGCCGAG
Organism: Hyphomicrobiales bacterium; assembly: GCA_043746145.1. Lineage (GTDB taxonomy): Bacteria > Pseudomonadota > Alphaproteobacteria > Rhizobiales > Beijerinckiaceae > Roseiarcus. The sequence continues at coordinate 1,583 of JAYTRP010000152.1, forward strand.
CTTGGCCACCGTCAACGCCAGACTGGCGGCGATCGAAGCGAGCACCGCGCGCTGTTTGCGTTCCTCGTTAGTTGAAGTCGCAACGCTCATATCGTCGTAGCCCGGCCTTGGAGACGCGCTTATAAATGCGCCGGGCGGCTTCGCCAAACACTCACGAGGAAAACATGCGTTATCTCCACACAATGATTCGCGTCACCGATCTCGAGGCGACGACGACGTTCTTTTCGAATACATTAGGGTTCGTCGAAACGCGTCGCATAAACAATGAGAAAGGTCGCTACACCCTAGTGTTCTACGCCGCGCCCGACGATGTCGAGGCCGCGAAAAAAGGCCAGGCGCCCCTGGTGGAACTCACCCACAACTGGGACCCGGAGG